>NZ_JBMOWY010000080.1:0-37214 GCF_049310345.1 Stenotrophomonas sp. GZD-301
GCGACGGGTAGAGCCGACCGTTGGTCGGCTTCGCGCGCAGCGCGGGGCGGTGCCATACCCGTAGGCGGTTGTTGGCCGGCATCGCCACGTCGTCGATCAGCCGCAGGCCCTGGGCCGCGGCCAGTGCGTCCACCGCCTCGGCATCGCGGATGCCCGAGGCGGGGTCGCGCTGCTTCAACCACGCGTCGAACACCCGGTTGCTGTCGCTGCTGAAGGTGCCGTGGTCATTGAACGGCCCATACACGCACAGCAGCGCGTCGTCGGCCATCACCGCCGGCAGCCCGGCGAACAACGCCTCCACGTGCGCCCAGCTCATGATGTGCAGGGTGTTGGCGCTGAACACCGCATCGAAGCCCAGCGGTGCGTCCGGCAGCGGCGCCAGGCCCGGCACGGGTGACAGCACCGCCTGCAACGGCCACGGTGGCGGGGCATTGGGCAGGGCGGCCTCGGCAAGGCGCTCGGCGATGCCGGGCAGGTGGTCCGGGTGATCGCTGGCCTGCCAGTGCAGGTGCGGCAGCTGCGCGGCGAAGTGCGCCGCATGCTGGCCGGTACCACTGCCGATCTCCAGGACCCGGTGGCGGTCCTGCAGATAGCGGCGCAGGACTGCCAGGATCGGCTCGCGGTTGCGCTCGCAGGCGTCGGACCAGCGCTGTTGGCTCATGACAGGCTCAAGATGAATTCGGATGACCGTCATCCAACCATGACCGCAGTCACTTGTGCCACTGCCCGCCGCCATCGAAAGTCGAAGACTTGTCCACTGCGACCGGCCTGATGCCGGTCGCACCGTCGGGGGATGGATCGCTGTGCAACGCCGTGAGTTTCTTGCGCTGTCTGGAATGGGCCTGGCTGGCCTGGTATTGCCGCACGGACGGCTGATCGCCGCCGAACAACTGCTGGAGCCCGGCGACCTGGGCCGCAACAAGGCGCTGGCCGAGGCGGCGCTGGACGCGGCCAAGCGTGCCGGCGCCACCTACTGCGATGTGCGTATCGGGCGCTACCTCAACCAGGCGGTGATCACCCGCGAGCGCACCGTCCAGAACGTCACCAACAGCGAATCGGCCGGCATCGGCATCCGCGTGATCGTCAACGGGGCCTGGGGCTTCGCGGCCACCCACCAGCGCACCCCGGCGGCGGTACTGGCCACCGTGGAGCAGGCGGCCGCCATCGCACGCGCCAACGCCGGCATCCAGACCCGGCCGGTGCAGCTGGCACCGGTGACCGGCGTCGGCGAGGTCAGCTGGAAGACGCCGATCCGCAGGAACGCAATGGCGGTGCCGATCCAGGACAAGGTCGAGATGCTGCTGGCGATCAACGCCGCCGCCCTCGACGCCGGCGCCGACTTCATCAATTCCACGTTGTTCCTGGTCAACGAGCAGAAGTACTTCGCCTCCAGCGACGGCTCGTTCATCGACCAGGACGTGCACCGGATCTGGCTGCCGTTCACCGCCACGGCCATCGACAAGGCCACCGGCAAGTTCCGCACCCGTGCCGGGCTGTCCTCGCCGATGGGCATGGGCTACGAGTTCCTGGATGGCGACGCCAGCGGCAAGATCGCGCTGCCGGGCGGCATCACCGCCTATCGCGACTCGTACGATCCGATCGAGGATGCGGTGGCCGCCGCCCGCCAGGCGCGCGAGAAACTCAAGGCGCCGTCGGTCAAGCCAGGCAAGTACGACCTGGTGCTGGACCCGTCCAACCTGTTCCTGACCATCCACGAGAACGTCGGCCACCCGCTGGAACTGGACCGCGTGCTCGGCTACGAAGCCAACTACGCCGGCACCAGCTTCGCCACGCTGGACAAGCGCGACGCCGGCTTCCGCTGGGGCAGCGACATCGTCAACTTCCATGCCGACAAGACCGCACCGGGCAGCCTGGGCGCGGTGGGCTACGACGATGAAGGGGTCAAGACCCGGCGCTGGGACCTGGTCAAGGACGGCATTCTGGTCAACTACCAGGCCACGCGCGATGAAGTGCACCTGCTGGGCGAAACGGCCTCGCACGGCTGCAGCTACGCCGACTCCTGGTCCAGCGTGCAGTTCCAGCGCATGGCCAACGTGTCGCTGGCGCCGGGCAAAACGCCGCTCAGCGTGGCCGACATGATCAAGGACGTGGAGAACGGCATCTACATCCACGGCCGTGGTTCGTATTCGATCGACCAGCAGCGCTACAACGCGCAGTTCGGCGGCCAGCTCTACTACCAGATCCGGAACGGCCAGATCACCGGCATGGTCGAGGATGCGGCCTACCAGATCCGCACGCCGGAGTTCTGGAACGCATGCAGCGCGATCTGCGACGAGCGCGATTTCCGCTTCGGCGGCTCGTTCTTCGACGGCAAGGGCCAGCCGGGCCAGGTCTCGGCGGTCTCGCACGGCTCGTCCACCACCCGCTTCAACGGGGTGAACATCATCAACACCGCGCGCAGCCTGGGATGACCCCACCGCGCCCGCACCCGCTGTTCGTTTCCCTGCCACACCACCCTGACGTGGAGCGCCGCCTTGCAAAGACGTGACTTCCTCGCCCTGACCGGGCTTACCGCAGGCGGCCTGATCGTGCCGTCCTTCTTCGGCAAGGTCATTGCCGCCGAACACCTGCACAGCACGCTGGACCCGGCGCTGAAAAAGCGCCTGGCCGATGCGGCGCTGGCCACCGCGCGCCAGGCCGGGGCCACCTATTGCGACGTGCGCATCGGGCGCTACCTGCGCCAGTTCGTGATCACCCGCGAGGACAAGGTGCAGAACGTGGTCAACACCGAATCCACCGGTGTGGGCATCCGCGTGATCGTCAACGGGGCGTGGGGCTTTGCCGCCACCAACCAGCTTGGTCCGGCCGACGTCGCGCGCGCCGCGCAGCAGGCTGTCGCGATCGCCAAGGCCAACGCGGCGGTGCAGACCGCGCCGGTGCAGCTGGCCGCCGCGCCGGGCGTGGGCGAGGTGTCGTGGCGCACGCCGATCCGCAAGAACGCGATGGACGTGCCGATCAAGGAAAAGGTCGAGCTGCTGCTGGACGTCAATGCCGCGGCGATGGCCGCCGGCGCCAGCTTCGTCAATTCGATGCTGTTCCTGGTCAACGAGCAGAAGTACTTCGCCTCCACCGACGGCTCCTACATCGACCAGGACGTGCACCGCATCTGGGCACCGATGACGATCACCGCCATCGACAAGGCCAGCGGCAAGTTCCGCACCCGCGAAGGCCTGTCCTCGCCGATGGGCATGGGCTACGAGTACCTCGATGGCGCGGCGGCGGGCAAGGTGCTGACCCCCAACGGCGTGGTCAACTACAGCTCGTCCTACGACATGAAGGAAGACGCCATCGCCGCGGCGCGCCAGGCGCAGGAGAAGCTCAAGGCGCCGTCGGTGAAGCCGGGCAAGTACGACCTGGTGCTGGACCCCTCGCACACCTGGCTGACCATCCACGAATCGGTCGGCCATCCGCTCGAGCTGGACCGCGTGCTGGGCTACGAGGCCAACTACGCCGGCACCAGCTTCGCCACGCTGGACAAGCGCGAGCAGCAGTTCCAGTACGGCAGCGACAAGGTCAACATCTTCGCCGACAAGACCCAGCCGGGCAGCCTCGGCGCGGTCGCCTACGACGATGAAGGCGTCAAGACCAAGCGCTGGGACCTGATCAGCAACGGCAAGCTGGTGGACTACCAGACCATCCGCGACCAGGCCCACATTCTCGGCAAGACCGAATCGGACGGCTGCTGCTATGCCGATTCCTGGTCCAGCGTGCAGTTCCAGCGCATGGCCAATGTGTCGATGGCCCCGGGCAAGACCCCGCTCAGCGTGAGCGACATGATCAAGGACGTCGAGAACGGCATCTACATCATCGGCGACGGGTCGTTCTCCATCGACCAGCAGCGCTACAACGCGCAGTTCGGCGGCCAGCTGTTCTATGAAATCAAGAACGGCAGGATCACCCGCATGCTCGAGGACGTGGCCTACCAGATCCGCACGCCGGAGTTCTGGAACGCCTGCAGCGCCGTGGCCGATGAACGCGACTACCGCCTCGGCGGTTCGTTCTTCGACGGCAAGGGCCAGCCGGGCCAGGTCTCGGCGGTCTCGCACGGCTCGTCCACCGCGCGCTTCAACGGCATCAACGTCATCAACACCGCACGCAGCCTCGGCTGACCGGTCAGGAGCCCAATCGCAATGAGTATCTTCACCGAAGCCCAGGCCAAGGCCATCCTCGACAAGGTCATCGCGCTGTCCAAGGCCGACGAATGCACGGCCGTGCTGGCCGGCTCGATCGACGGCAACATCCGTTTCGCGCTCAACAACGTATCCACCAGCGGCATTGTCGACAACACCGAACTGGCCGTCACGGTGGCCTTCGGCAAGCGCGTGGGCACCGCCTCGATCAACGAGTTCGACGATGCCGCGCTGGAACGCGTGGTCCGTCGTGCCGAAGACCTGGCGCGCCTGGCACCGGAGAACCCGGAGTTCCTGCCCGCCATCGGCAAGCAGACCTACACCGCCAGCCCCACGTTCAGCGCCTCCACCGCCGCCATCGACCCGGCCTTCCGCGCCAAGGTGGCCGCCGATTCGATCGCACCGTGCCGCGGCAACGGGCTGATCGCCGCCGGCTTCCTGGAAGACGGGCAGAGCTTCTACGCCACCGCCAACAGCAACGGCAACTTCGGCTACCAGCGCAGCACCAACTTCGACTACACCTGCACCGTGCGCACCGAAGACGGCCGCGGCTCGGGCTGGGTCGGCCGCAACCTGAAGGATGCCGCCGACTTCAAGGCCGACCAGGACATCCGCATCGCCATGCGCAAGGCCACCGAATCGGCCGAGGCCAAGGCGCTGGAGCCGGGCAAGTACACCGTGATCCTGGAACCGGCCGCCGCCGCGGGCCTGATCAGCTTCATGATGAACTTCTTCGATGCGCGCTCGGCCGATGAAGGCCGCAGCTTCCTGTCCAAGAAGGGCGGCGGCAACAAGCTGGGTGAGCAGGTCTACGACCCGCGCGTGAACTTCAGTGCCGACCCGTGGGATGCCGACGCGCCGGTGCTGCCGTGGGATGGCGAAGGCCAGCCGCGCCAGAAGCTGGCCATCGTCGAGAACGGCCGCATCGCCAATCTGAACTACTCGCGCTACTGGGCGCAGAAGCAGGGCAAGACCGCCAACGCGCGGGCGGGCAACCTGCTGATGGCCGGTGGCGACAAGAGCACCGCCGAGCTGGTGCGCGGCACCCAGAAGGGCATCCTGGTCACCCGCACCTGGTACATCCGCATGGTCGATCCCCAGACCGTGCTGCTCACCGGCCTCACCCGCGATGGCACGTTCTACATCGAGAACGGGCAGATCAAGTACCCGGTGAAGAACTTCCGCTTCAACGAATCGCCGGTGATCATGCTCAACAACATCGAAGAACTCGGCAAGCCGGTGCGCGTGGCCGGTGACGAATCCAGCCTGGTGATGATGATCCCGCCGATGAAGCTGCGCGATTTCACCTTCACCTCGCTGTCCGACGCCGTCTGATGCACCACCGTCGTACCCGAGGGCGGCGGAGCGGCGCGCGGCGATGAACCGCGCGCAGTTCCTGCGGGCAATGCTGGGCGGCGCCGCGCTTGCGGCGCTGCCGTCGTGGGCCGGTGCGCAGGCCGGCCGCTACGATTTCTGGTTCACCCGCCTCAAGTACGATTCCGGCGACTGGGACGTGGACGCGCGCATGCCGTCCAACGTGATCACCTCGCTGATCGATTACACCTCGCTGCGCGTGGACCCGCAGGAACACGTGATCGCGCTTGCCGACCCGCGCATGCTGCAGGCCCCGTTCTGCTACCTGGCCGGGCACAAGCTGGTCGAGTTCAACGCCGCTGAACGGCAGAATTTCGTGCGCTACGTGCGCAACGGCGGCTTCGTGTTCGTGGACGACTGCAACCACGATATCGACGGCCTGTTCGCCACCTCGTTCGAAGCGCAGATGGCCGCGCTGTTCGGCCCCACCGCGCTGAAGAAACTGCCCAACACCCATGCGCTGTACCGCAGCTTCTTCCGTTTTCCGGACGGCCCGCCCGCGACCGGTTTCGAGCTCAACGGCTGGGGCGACGACCTGGTCCATGACTACCTCAAGGGCATCGAGATCGACGGCAGGCTGGGCGTGCTCTACAGCAACAAGGACTATGGCTGCGAGTGGGACTACGACTGGCGCAACAAGCGCTTCCTCGCCGAGGACAACACCCGTTTTGCCGTCAACATCGTCATGTACGCCCTGAACAGCTGATCCTTTCGCCGACTGCCCGGCCCGCCACGACGCGGCGCCACGCCCCCTTTCTACAGGTTCTGCCATGACCACCGCCGACATCGACACTCTCCTGCCGAAACTGCACCAGCTGCGCGAGGCGCTCGGCCAGGCGGTGGTGGGCCAGCACGCGGTGGTCGAGCAGCTGCTGATCGGCCTGCTGGCCGGCGGCCACTGCCTGCTCGAAGGCGCGCCGGGACTGGGCAAGACGCTGCTGGTGCGCTCGCTCGGGCAGGCGCTGGAACTGCAGTTCCGCCGCGTACAGTTCACCCCCGACCTGATGCCCAGCGACATCCTGGGCACTGAACTGCTGGAAGAAGACCACGGTACCGGCCACCGCCATTTCCGTTTCCAGCAGGGACCGATCTTCACCCACCTGCTGCTCGCCGACGAGCTCAACCGCACCCCGCCCAAGACCCAGGCCGCACTGCTGGAGGCAATGCAGGAACGCACGGTCAGCTACGCCGGCACCACCTACGTGCTGCCGGCGCCGTTCTTCGTGCTGGCCACGCAGAACCCGATCGAGCAGGCCGGCACCTACCCGCTGCCCGAAGCGCAGCTGGACCGCTTCCTGCTGCATGTCCGGGTCGACTACCCCAGCGAACAGGAAGAGCGCGACATCCTGCTGCAGACCACCGGCAGCGCGGGCGGCACGGTGCCGCAGGTGATGCACGCCGAGGACGTGCTGGCGCTGCAGGCCGCTGTCCGCCAGGTGCATGTCAGCGACGATGTGCTGACCTGGATCACCCGTCTGGTCCGGGCCAGCCGGCCCGGTACCGGTGCGCCGGACGCGGTCAACCACTGGATCAAGTGGGGGGCCGGCCCGCGCGCCGGGCAGTCGCTGGTGCTCGCCGCCAAGGCCCGGGCGCTGCTGCAGGGTCGCTTTGCCGCCACCCGCGAGGATGTGCAGGCGCTGGTGGGGCCGGTGATGCGCCACCGCCTGCTGCTCTCCTTCGCCGCCGAGGCCGAACAGAAGAGCGCTGACGATGTGATCCACGCGCTGCTGCAGGCCGTGCCGTTCCCGGCCTGAGCGCTGCCGTGACGTCCCACGCGCCGATCGCCGTTCCCGCCGATGTGCGCAGCCGTCTGAAGACGCTGCGCCTGCTGCCGCGCCGTGCGCGCGGTGCACACGCGATCGGTCAGCACGCCAGCCGCAGTCGCGGGGCCGGTCTGGAGTTCGCCCAGTACCGCGCCTACGAGCCGGGCGACGCGCTGCGCCAGATCGACTGGAAGCTGTACGCCCGCTCGGACCGCTTTTTCGTGCGCGAATCCGAGCGCGAAAGCCCGGTCACCGTGTGGGTGCTGGTCGACACCAGCGCGTCGGCCACGCAGGCCGACCGCGCGCGTCCGGACTGGTCGCGGCTGGACCACGCCTGCGCCACCGCCGCCTGTCTGGTGGAGCTGGCGCTGCAGCAGGGCGACCGGTTCGGCCTGATCGCGGTGGGCGGTGATGGTGTGCGGCTGGTACCGGCCGGCAGCGGACCGCGCCAGCGCGACCGCGTGCACCTGCTGCTGCGCCAACTGCGTGCACAAGGCGGCTGGCCGGCCACCACCGCGCTGCGCCCGGTGTGGGAACGCGTGCAGGCCGGGGACATGCTGATTGCCCTCGGCGACGGGTTTGATGACGCCGGCGTCGACCTGCTGGAGCGGCTGGCGGCCGCGCGGCGCGAGGTGATGCTCATCCAGCTGCTCAGTGCCGAAGAGCGTGATTTCCCGTTTACCGATGGCCACCGCTTCCACGATCCGGAAACCGGCGAAGAACTGCTCGGCGATGGCCGTGCGATCCGCGACGGCTATCTGGCCCGGTTCGCGGCGGCGCAGCGCGCGTTGTACGCGCGCCTGCAGGCGGCGGGCATCGTCGCGGCAACGGGGTACCTGGACCAGCCGCTGGATGCGCCGCTGCGCACGCTGTTCGCCCCGGGCAGCACCGCATGAGCCTGACCCTGCTGTTCCCGCTTGGGCTGCTGGCGCTGGCCGCGCTGCTGGTGCCGCTGCTGATCCACCTGGCGCGGCGCCATCAGTACGCTCCGCTGTCGTTCGCCGCCCTGCGCTGGCTGCGCGCCAAGGCACGCCCGCACCAGCGCATCCGGTTCGACGAGTGGCCGCTGCTGCTGGTGCGCCTGCTGCTGTTGGCTGCGCTGGCACTGCTGCTGGCCCACCCGCTGCTGCACGGTACCGCCGCCGATACCCGCCCGGTGACGGCGGTCGCGCCCGGCCTGGATGGCGCCGCGCTGCGCGGCACGGACACGGCCGGCGACTGGCGCTGGCTGGCGCCCGGCTTCCCGCCGCTGCACACCACCGCCCCGGCCGCGCCCCAGCCGTTGGCCAGCCTGCTGCGTGAACTGGACCAGCAGCTGCCGGCCGGCACGCCGCTCACCGTCTACGTGCCCGATCCACTGCCCGGCCTGGACGCGCAACGCCCGCGCCTCTCGCGCAGCGTACGTTGGCAGCCGGTGCCGGCGCCGGCCGCCCGCACAGACGACGCGCGGGCACGCCTGCCCACGCTGCAACCCGGCGGCCAGCCGGCCGACGCGGGCAGCGTGCAGGTGCTGGAGGCGCTGCAGCGCGCGTGGACCGGGCAGGCCCTTGCCGCCCAGCGCGCGGCGGACAGTGCGCCCGACGCCGGGCAGATCGGCGTGTGGCTGTCGCCCGCCGCGTTGCCGGCGCGCTGGCAGGCGTGGCTGCAGCAGGGCGGCACCGTCCTGCTCACCACGCCCGGCGCCGCAGACGGCGCGCGCTGGTCAACCGCGCTGCGCGATGTGGACGGCCAACCACTGCTCGAACAACGCGCGGTTGGCCAGGGCCGGCTGCTGCGCTTCACCGCAGCGCTGTCGCCGAGCGTGACGCCGGCACTGCGCGAGGCCGATCTGCCGCGCCGCCTGCTGTCCGTGCTGGCGCCACCGGCGGCCCCGCAGCTCGCCATCGCCGCGACGCAGGCACCGCTGACCGGCGCGCTCGCGCCCCGTGCGGCCCCGCGCGACCTCGCGCCCTGGCTGCTGGTGCTGATCGTGCTGCTGTTCGCGCTGGAACGCGCACTGGCGACGGCGCCGCGCCGCGAGGGTGGCGCATGATCGCGGGCGTGCAGCAGGCCTGGCAGCGTGCACGCCGGCGCCGGTGGTGGAGCAGCGCGTTGATCGGCCTGCCGCTCGCCGTGGCCGCCACCGCGCTCGCCCTGCGCGTGGCCGGCTTCAACCCGGCCACGGTGGTGCTGCTGCTGGCCCTGCTGGCAACCGTCGGCGTCGCCACCTGGCGCGCGCGGCGGCTGGACCGGCACTGGCTGCAGCGCCGGCTGGACAGCCATCCGGTCGTGCAGGACAGTGCCGACCTGCTGTTCGCCGCCCCCGACACGCTCACGCCCCTGCAGCAGCGCCAGCGCAGCTACGTGGCCGCGGCGCTGCAGCGCGCCGTGCCGGACCTGCGTCCGCGCTGGCCCGCGCGCGTGCTGTGGCTGGCCTGGATCGGCGCGCTGCTGGTGATCGTCCTGGCGTTGGGATGGCCGCGCAGCCGCGACAACGCCGCTGCACCGGGCCCTGGGCCTGCCGCGAACGCGGCCCCGGCGCAGCCGCCCCGGCTGCAGTCGACGCGCCTGCAGATCCGCGCACCGGCGTACACCGGCCAGGCCCTGCGCGTGCAGGGCGCGCTGGATGCGAAGGTTGCCCAAGGCAGCCAGCTGCAGTGGTCGCTGCGCTTCTCCGCGCCACCGGCGACGGCGGTGCTGCAGTTCCACGACGGCCAGCACCTGCCGCTGCAGCGCCACGGCGACACATGGACCGCGCAATCCACCGCCGCACGGCCGCTGCTGTACCGCGTGGTCACCACGCCGGCGCTGCACGACAGCCGGCTGTACCGGCTCGACGTGGTGCCCGACCGCGCGCCGAGCGTGCGTGTGATCGCACCTGACCGCAGTCTGGTGCTCGGCACGCCCGGCCAACGCCAGTGGGCCCTGCAGTTCGAGGCCAGCGACGACTACGGCGTCGCCGCCACCGCCGAGCTCAAGGTCACCCTGGCCCAGGGCAGTGGCGAGAACATCACCTTCCGCGAGCAGCGCATCGCCCTGACCGGCAGCGGGCCCGCCACCCAGCGCCGCTTCGCGCGCACGCTGGACCTGGCCGCACTGGGTGCGGCGCCGGGCAATGATGTGATCGCACAGCTGCAGGTCCGCGACAACCGCGCGCCCACCGCCCAGACCGCGCAGAGCACGAGCGTGATCCTGCGCCTGCCCAGCACCGAGCAGATCCAGACCGCCGACCTCGAAGGCATGGTCAAGAAGACCCTGCCCGCCTATTTCCGCAGCCAGCGCCAGATCATCATCGATGCCGAAGCCCTGATCCGGCTGCGCGGGCAGTTGCCGCCCGAGGAATTCGTCCGACGCGCCGATGCGATCGGCGTGGACCAGCGCATCCTGCGCCTGCGCTACGGCCAGTTCCTGGGGGAGGAGAGCGAAGGCGCCGCGAAGCCGCCGCCGACCAGCGATGCGCTGCCGACCAGCGACGCCCCGGCCGCGCAGGATCACGATCACGACCACGACGCCGCCGCTGCGGCCGGCCACGCGCAGGCCGGTCACGACGACCACGATCACGGCAGCGCCACAGCAGGCAGCCCGCCGGTGTTCGGCAGCGCCACCGACGTGCTGTCCGAGTACGGCCACACCCACGACCATGCCGAGGCGGCCACGCTGCTCGATCCGCAGACCCGTGCCACGCTGAAGGCCGCGCTCGACCAGATGTGGTCCTCCGAAGGCGAACTGCGCCAGGGCCGGCCCGAGGCGGCGCTGCCGTACGCCTACAAGGCGCTGGCCTTCATCAAACAGGTGCAGCAGGCCGAGCGCATCTATCTGGCGCGGGTCGGGCCGGAACTGCCGCCGATCGACGAGAGCCGCCGCCTCGGCGGCGACCGTACCGACCTGGGCAACCGCACCCTGCCGTTGCAGGCCGTGCCCGCACCCGACCCGGCCATCGTTGAGGTCTGGCAGCAGCTGGCCGTCGCCGACAGCGCACCGGACCTGGATGCGTTGACCGCGTGGCTGCGCCGCAATGAAGCGCGGCTGCCCGATCCGCTCGGTCTGGCCGCGGCCATCGAGGAACTGCGCGTGGCACCGGAATGCAGCGATTGCCGGAACGTGCTGCGCGCCCAGCTGTGGCGGGCGCTGCTGCGGCCGCTGCCACAGGTCTCGCGGCGCACCGCACCGGACCGGATGGGCCAGACCTGGCTGGACGCCCTGGAGAACGCCCGATGAGCGATACCCGCTGGATTGCCGTCGCACTGGCCGCCATCGTGCTGCTCGGCAGCGCCCGCCTGCTCTGGCGCCAGCGGCAGCCGCCGCGTCGCAGCGCGTGGCGACTGCTGTCCCTGCTGGTGCTGCAGGCCGCCAGTGGCGTGCTGCTGTTCCTGTGCCTGGTCCCGCCGCAGACCACCGCACCCGCCGGCGAGCTGACCGTGCTCACCGCAGACGCCGCTACCGTGCGCTGGACGCGCTCGCCCGGCGACACCGTGATCGCACTGCCCGAAGCCCGGGCCGGCGCCGGCAGCGGTACCGCACCCGACCTGGCCACCGCGCTGCGGCAGCATCCGGACACGCAGTCATTGCGTGTGATTGGCGATGGCCTGTCCGCGCGTGACCGCGATACCGCGCTGCCGGCGCAGGTGAGCGCGCTTGCCTCCCCGCCGCCCCGCGGGTGGGTCGCGTTGCAGCCGCCCACCGCCACCGCACCTGGCGCGGTGTTCGTCCTGCGTGCGCGTGCGCAGGGCGTCGCCACGGCAAGCGCCGAACTGCTGGACCCGGCCGGCATGGTGGTCGATCGCGCCCGCATCGGCGGCGATGGCCGCGTGCAGCTGCAGGGCGTGGCGCGCGCCAGCGGCCGCAGCGAGTTCCGTCTGCGCCTGCTCGACGCCGATCAGCACGCGGTGGACAGCGTGATCGTCCCGCTGCAGACCGTGGACCAGCCGGTGCCGCGTGTGCTGATCGTGGCCGGTGCGCCGGGGCCGGAACTCAAGTACCTGCGGCGATGGGCCACGGACACCGGCCTGTCGGTTCAGACGCAGGCCAACGCGGGCGCCGGCCTCCTGCTCGGCGATGCCCCGGTCGCGCTCAGCGCCGCGCGCCTGGCCGCCACCGATGTGCTGATCCTCGACGAACGCAGCCTGGCCGCCCTCGATGGCGCGCAGCGCGGTGCCGTGCAGCAGGCACTGCGCCACGGGCTGGGGGTGCTGGTGCGTACCTCCGGGCCGCTTGCCGACGGCGCACGCCAGACCCTGCGCAGCTGGGGCCTGACCGTCACCGGCAGCAGCCAGACCACGCCGCTGACCCTGCCGGCCGATCCCGACCCGGCACTGCTGCAGGCACGGCGCGGCCCACCGCGTCCGTCCAGCCAGCGCACCGTTCATACCGACGACGCCGACACCGCCTCACGCAGTGCCGCCGCCCCCGCGCTGGAACAGTTCACCCTGCGCGCGGCCGATGCCAGCGCGCTGCTGCGCGACGCCAACGGCGCGGCCATCGGCGGCTGGCGCAGCATCGGCCAGGGCCGGCTGGCGCTGCTGCCGCTCACCGACAGCTATCGGCTGGTATTGGCCGGCCGCGATGACCGGCATGCCGAACTGTGGAGCGGCATGCTGGCCACGCTGTCGCGCCCGCTGCCTGCCGCTGCGACGGTCCGCGTCGGCAGCGACACCCCCTGGGCCGGCGAACGCGTTGCGCTGTGCAACCTGCAGGGGCCCACGCAGGTCCGTGCGCCGGACGGCAGCGACACCGCCCTGGTCATCGATCCATCCAGCGGCACCGACGCCTGCGCCGGCTACTGGCCGCAACAGCCGGGTTGGCACCAGCTGCGGCACGGCGAGACCACGCAGGCGGTGTATGTGTTCGATCCTGCCGGCGCGCAGGCGCTGTACCGCCAGCAGCTGCGCGACGCCAACGCCGTGCACGTGGGCGGCGCGGGCACTGCCGCAGCCGCCACCCGCACCGTGCCGGGCCCACGCTGGCCGTGGCTGCTGGCGTTCGTGCTGGTGAGCGGCCTGCTGTGGTGGCTGGAGCGACGGCGGCCCCGGGCATCGGCGGCCTGATCCGCGCGCACGGTGTCGCCACCGGCCACTCCGCACTGTCGCCTCCGGCACTCGATGCCAGGTCGATAACGACGAATGCCGCCAATGACGGGGGATCGCGACAGGCGCACTTGCGGCGGCCCGGGGGCACCCACCAGCCTGCGCGGTTTCCTGTTTCCCGCGTGCCCCGATGTCGGTCCTCCTGTTCGTGCTCCTGGTCGCCGGCATCCTGCTGGGTCCCGTCCGCTATCTGTTCCTGCGCGCGTCCGCGCGCAATGCGCTGCTGCACCTGCGTGCGCAGCCCGACCACCGTGCGCTCGAGCCCGATGAGCGGGCAGCGCTGGCGCCGCTGCTGGCGTCGGTGGGCCATCCGGCAGAGGGAGGCGTAAAGCGGCTCGACGGTGTCTACCGTCGATCCGGCCTCTGGTATCAGGGGGCGGCGTCGGTACACGATCTGATCGACGGCGTGGACGTGGTGCTGCCATGCGACGCGCATGCCCACCTTGCCGCACACAACGCGGCCGAGGTGGTGATCTGCGGCAAGGTCGCCCTCGTGGTGCGCGTCAATGGCTTCCACCTGCCCGACGGCCATGCACGGTCACTGCAGATACAGGCGGATCTGGTCAGGCAGCATGCCCCGGATCCCGACGCGGTCCCAGCGCATATCCCCTTTCCCGCCCCGGCGCAGGTGCTGTCCGAGCGGGACGAGACCCCCGAAGAAGTCGCGCTTCGGCGTCGATGGCGGGCACGGTGGCCGTGCATCGTGGCAGGACTGTCGGCCTGCCTCGTCTGGTGGATCGCGACCTTCGACGTCGGCCGCGCAAGCACGTTCGGTCTGGCCGTCGGGGCGCTGCTGCTGGCGTGGGCGGTGGTCCTGTTCCGGCGCCCCGTCGGGAAGGGCGCAACGGCCGGGCGGGTGGTGCGGGTCCGTGGCGTCTTCCACATGCTGGTCCTGCCCAGCCCGCAGAATGCCGCCGTGTCCGAGACCCACCTGCTGGTCGGCAATGACCGGCGCCTGCACCTGCCCTTCGCGTGGGGCAACGCGGACATGCCGGTACCGGGCCAGTGGTTGGACGCAGAGATCTGCCTGGTCGATGGCAAGACCCTGTCGCTCGGTCGCCACTGGTCGCGGGTGGACGAGCAGCAACGCTTTCCCGCCACCGGCTGGACCACGCATGCGCTGGTGTTCGCCAGCGCCGTTCTGGCGCTGGCCTGGGCGTTGGCCAGCGGGCACGGCCCACTGTCCGACATGCAGCGTGCGGCATGGGTGTTTTCAGGCAGCGAATGGCGCGGTGACGCGGTCGCCGCCACCGTGCAGACCCGTCCCCCCGCGCCGGGCGATCACCTCGACGTCCGCGCCCGCGGGTACTGCCTGTTGACCGGCCACGACGACGCAGCGGATGGCCTGCCCCGCAGCGACTGCAGCCGGTTGCGCTGGGATGCCACGCCCGTGGAGGCACCACCGGTCACCCTTCCCCCTGCAATTGGCGCACTGGAGGCCGGCGCCCTGCTGCACACCGAGGTCGACCGTGACGACCATGCCCTGCGCATGGCCCTGGCCCGCCAGCACCCGCACGACCCCGTCGCACAGGTTTACAGCAGCATGTCGTTGCCCCGCCGGGTGTCGGTCGAAGGACTGCCGGCGCTGGTCGACCATGTCGATCGCGCGTGCGCCGAAGGACTGACGGCGTGCGAACCGGTGTACGAGGCATTTCTGCAGCTGCCCTGGGCCTCGCTGTCCGCACAGCGCGACAGCGAGGCGCCCACGACCTGGCCGGACGTTGTTGCCCTGGCCGCATCGGGTGCCTTCGACACCGTGCTCCTGCTGGAGGAACACCGGATCGATCGGCTGCGCGATCTCATCCAGGACCGGGTGGACCGCTACGTGGAGGCGCAGCTGCAGGCGATGCTGCCGGCGTTGCGGGAGGCGGGGCAGCCGGGCGTCGTGCTTGCTCACGGCATGGCGCCTGCGGACTCGCCGTACCGGAAGGAATCGGCACATGCACGCTGGGAGCGCACCCGGTCGGAGATTTCCCAGCCGCGTACCGTGGCGGTATCCGGACAGATCGTCGAACGCGTGGACGACGGCCGCACACTGCATCTCACCCTCGACCCGACCTTGCCCTCGAACCTGGGCATGGCCGGGATGATCCACACGGTGTGGTGGATGCTGGCATTGCTGCTGGTGGGCTGGCACGGCGTGTGTGTGCTTCGCCGTACCGCGCCGGCACTGGAGCGGTCCAACGCGCTCGGCAGGGACATCGACAACCGCCCGCCGCCGGGGTGGTGGGAGCAGTAGCGGCGCATGCCTATACTGCGTTTCCACAGGGAGGATCATGCATGTCGCGAGTTGCACATTTGATGGCCATGACGCTGGTAGCCGGTGCAGCGATGCTGACCGCCGGCACGGCCGGGGCGGCGGTGATCGGCCCCAGCAACATGACCGCCAGCCGCTACCCCGAGCCGCGCTGCCAGCCGCCGCGCAAGGCCAGTGGCAACAGCCCGTCCGAGCTGAGCCGCTACCAGAGCGACGTCAGGGAGCATTTCCGCTGCGTGGAGAAGTACGTGGAAGGCGCGCAGAACGACATCCGGCGCATCCAGGAATCGATGGACAGCGCCGTCAGGGGCGCCAAGCGCTACTGAGCGCGCGGCCCACGGCGCCCGCCTGGCCTCACCCGCCCGGCGGTGCGCCGCAGCCGTCCTGCGCGCACAGCAGCAGCGCCCGGCGCTGCTGCGCCTCGTCCAGTTCCGGCGGCGGCCGCGCGGTGGCTGACTGGATCGGGTCGGGCGCGCGGGTCAGGGTGTGCAGCCCCTGCGCGGTTTTGCCGATGACGTAGTAGATGCCCATCATCACGTAGCCGCCGCTCATGCCCACCTGCTCCAGCGATGGCGGCTCGCGCCAGGCACGGTTGAAGGAATTGGGCTCGATCTGTACCGGGTTCTGGTACCCGTACAGGTCCAGCGGCACGTCCTCATCGGGCTTGAGCGCACGCACTTCGCCCAGCGTGGTGACGTCCTTGTTCGCCCCGGGCGGCGGCATGCCCGCCTCCGGCGGCGGTGTGGGAGGCTGCTGGGCCTGTGCCAGGCCTGCCAGCATCATGCCGGCCACTGCGGTAATACGATGTCCAACCCTTGCCACAGCCACCATCCTGGTCCGTTGCGTGCGTCGGCGCATGATACGGAGGCGACCTTCATATTTCGTTTCGCGCGTGTCTCAATCGATGAGACACGGCTGTGGTTTCATGGCGTCCTTTGCAGACCGTTGTACTCATGGCCTACGAACTCGCCAAGCGCACCGAGGATGCCGAGCGCCGCCTCGCCACCACCGATGGCCTGCCGTCGCGCAACGGCGCGCTGCTGACCGCGCGGCTGCAGCGCCGCTATGCCGACCGCATCACCGGCAGCTTCACCCTGCCCGGCCGCGAAGGCCGCTATGCGCCGCTTCCCGCCGATGTGCCGGCTGCCCTGGCCGCCGCGTTGAAGGCGCGCGGCATCGAACAGCTCTACAGCCACCAGGCCGAGGCCTGGCAGGCCACCCAGCGCGGCGAGCACGTGGCCATCGTCACCCCCACCGCCAGCGGAAAATCGCTGTGCTACACCCTGCCGGTGGTCAGCGCGGCCATGCAGGGCAAGGCCAAGGCGCTGTACCTGTTCCCCACCAAGGCGCTGGCCCAGGACCAGGTGGCCGAACTGCTCGAGCTCAACCGCGCCGGCGACCTGGGGGTCAAGGCCTTCACCTTCGATGGCGATACCCCCGGCGACGCGCGCCAGGCGATCCGCCTGCACGGCGACATCGTGGTCTCCAACCCGGACATGCTGCACCAGGCGATCCTGCCCCATCACACCAAGTGGGCGCAGTTCTTCGAGAACCTGCGCTATGTGGTCATCGATGAAGTGCACACCTACCGCGGCGTGTTCGGCAGCCATGTCACCAACGTGCTGCGCCGGCTCAAGCGCATCTGTGCCTTCTACGGGGTGGAGCCGCAGTTCATCCTGTGCTCGGCCACCATCGGCAACCCGCAGGCGCATGCCGAAGCGCTGATCGAGGCGCCGGTCACCGCGATCACCGAATCCGGCGCGCCCAGCGGGCCCAAGCACGTGCTGCTGTGGAACCCGCCGGTGGTCAACGCCGACCTCGGCCTGCGTGCCTCGGCGCGCTCGCAGAGCAACCGCATTGCGCGCATCGCGATCAAGTCCGGGCTGAAGACGCTGATTTTCGCGCAAAGCCGGCTGATGGTCGAAGTCCTGACCAAGTACCTCAAGGACATCTTCGACCACGACCCGCGCAAGCCGGCGCGCATCCGCGCGTATCGCGGCGGCTACCTGCCCACCGAGCGCCGCGAGACCGAACGCGCCATGCGCGCCGGCACCATCGACGGCATCGTCAGCACCTCGGCGCTGGAGCTGGGCGTGGATATCGGCAGCCTGGACGTGGTGATTCTCAACGGCTATCCGGGCAGCGTCGCCGCCACCTGGCAGCGCTTCGGCCGCGCCGGCCGCCGCCAGCAGCCCGCGCTGGGGGTGATGGTGGCCAGCTCGCAGCCGCTGGACCAGTACGTGGTGCGGCACCCGGACTTCTTCGCCGATGCCTCGCCCGAACATGCGCGCATCGCCCCGGACCAGCCGCTGATCCTGTTCGACCACATCCGCTGCGCCGCCTTCGAACTGCCGTTCCTGGCCGGCGATCCGTTCGGCCCGATCGATCCGCTGGTGTTCCTCGAAGCACTGGCCGAAACCGAGGTCGTGCACCGCGAGGGCGATCGCTGGGAGTGGATCGCCGACAGCTACCCGGCCAATGCAGTGAGCCTGCGCTCGGTGGCCGATGGCAACTTCGTGGTGGTCGACCGCAGCGACGGCAAACAGCAGATCATCGCCGAGGTGGACTATTCCGCCGCCGCGCTCACCCTGTATGAAGGCGCCATCCACATGGTGCAGTCCACCCCGTACCAGGTGGAACGGCTGGACTGGGAGGGCCGCAAGGCCTACGTCACCCGCACCCACGTGGACTACTACACCGACAGCATCGACTTCACCAAGCTCAAGGTGCTGGACCGGTTCGACGGCTGCCAGGCCGGGCGCGGCGACTCGCACCACGGCGAGGTACACGTGGTGCGCCGCGTGGCCGGCTACAAGAAGATCCGTTACTACACCCACGAGAACATCGGCTACGGCCCGGTCAACCTGCCCGACCAGGAACTGCACACCACTGCCGTGTGGTGGCAGCTGCCGCAGGCGCTGCTGCTGACCGCGTTCGACAGCAAGCAGGAAGCGCTGGACGGTTTCCTTGGCGCGGCCTACGCGCTGCACATCGTGGCCACCGTGGCGGTGATGGCCGATGCCCGAGACCTGCAGAAGGCGGTCGGCAATGGCGACGGTGCGTGGTTCGCAGTGGCCGACCAGAGCGGTCGCGGCCAGCTGCGCGGTGCCGAGTTCGATGCCAGCGCGATCGAGCTGCAGCAGCAGTTCGTGCCCACCGTGTACCTGTACGACAACTTCCCCGGTGGCGTGGGCCTGAGCGAGCCGCTGTGGCTGCGCCAGGCCGAGCTGCTGCAGCGCGCGCGCGAACTGGTGCAGCGCTGCGACTGCAAGGCCGGGTGCCCGGCCTGCGTGGGCCCGGTGCTGGCCGGGCAGGAAGACGACGCCACCACGCCCAAGGCGCTGGCACTGCACGTGCTGGACCTGTTCGACGCGCATGCCCTGCCCAGCGCCGCCGAGCGCGAGCGCGCCGCCGCCGAGGTGGTGCCGCAGTGAGCCTGAGCCTGGACAAGCTGCGCCTGCTGCGGCGGCAGGCCGGCGACGCCACCCCGGCGCCGGCAACGCCGGCAGGTGCCGACCGCGGGCCGTTCCCTCCCGCCGAACCGTCAGCGCCGCTCCCGGCCGCCGCCAATGACGCGCAGGCGCGCACGCCCGCGCCGGCCTCGGTGTTCGCCTGGGTCGAGCAGGAGATCCGCCACAAGCCCACCGGCGACGCCGCCCCTGCGGCGGTGGTGGCAGCCCCCGCACCTGCGTTGCGCACGCCCGAGGTCGGCAGCCTGCATCGCCTGCTCGGCCTGCGCGCGCGCGGCACCACGGCGGCCGCCCTGCCCCGCGCCAACGCGCAGGATCGTCACGTGCCCGGCGAGGAGATCGCGCCGGGCCTGTTCCTGATCGAATCGTTCCTGCCGCAGCCCATGCCGACCCAACCGCTGTCGCTGGCGTTCGCCAGGCGCGAGGGCGAGCAGGTCCAGCCGCAGGACCTGCTGTTCTTCGATACCGAAACCACCGGCCTGGCCGGCGGCACCGGCACCCGCGCCTTCATGATCGGCGCGGCCGACTGGTACGCCCATCCCGACCGGGGCGACGGCCTGCGCATCCGCCAGCTGGTGATCACCACCCTCGGTGCGGAAACGGCGATGCTGCGCACGTTCGCCACGTGGCTGCGGCCGGGCCTGGTGTTCTGCAGTTACAACGGCCGCTGCTACGACGCACCGCTGTTGAAGACGCGGTTCCGGCTGGCCCGCCACGGCGACCCGATCAGCGCGCACGACCATGTGGACCTGCTGTTCCCTACCCGCCGCCGCTACCGCGGCACCTGGGAGAACTGCCGGCTGGCCACCATCGAGCGCCAGCTGCTGCAGATCGTGCGCGAGGACGACCTGCCCGGTTCGGAGGCGCCGGCCGCGTGGCTGAACTACCTGCGCGGCGGCAGTGCGGTGAATCTGCGCCGCGTGGCCGACCACAACCACCAGGACGTGGTGACGCTGTCGCTGCTGATGCTGCGGCTGGTGGCCGAGGAACAGCAGGAACGGGAAACGCTTGCCCTGCAGGCCGTTGAACCCCCACAGCGGCCGCGTTGACGCCGCGTAACGGCCCACCCACGGACACTGCCGGTACTTACCGTGGGAGGAGAACCGCATGCGTTGGAACCTGATGTTTGCCGTGGCGTGCGCGCTGCCGCTGGCAGCCTGCAGCCACCCGGCCAGAACCGCCGCCGGCCCGTCGCCGTCGGCCGACACCCCACCGGCCGCCACCGAGCCTGCCGTGGCCGGGAGCGCGGCACGTTGCGATCCGGAGAAGGTCGCCAGCCTGGTCGGAAAGACCGCCACCGAAGCGGTGGTGCAGCAGGCCGTGAAAGCCAGCGGTGCGCGGCATGCGCGTGTGCTCAAGCCGGGCATGGCGATGACGATGGACTTCCGCGAAGACCGCCTCAGCCTGGAAGTGGACGCACAGAACAGGATCGTGCGCGCCAACTGCGGATGAAGCCGACGTGCTGCCTGCGCGCGGCGCAGGCAGCACGTGAAACGGGCCGGCCTCAGTCGCGCAGGCGCTCGGCCTTGCCGCTGGACAGGGCCTGATCGATCGCCGCACGTACGTCGCGTGAGGCACGTGCCGTGGCCATGCTCTGCTGCTGGGCCAGACGCGCCTGCTCGCGGCCCATCTCGGCCTGCTCACGCGCGACCCGCGCGATCTGCTGCGCATCCACCGCCTTGCGTGCGGCGAGGCGGGCCTGCCGCGCGGCCTGCCCCGCCTCGGACGCCGCCGCGGCGCTGGACTGGCGGGCGGCCAGGTTGGCCAACGCGGCCACATCCACCGACGCCATCGCATCGGCAGTGACCTGCATTGATGCGTCGGCCAGGAGCTGGCCCAGTTCGGACTGGCGATCGCCCAGCCCGACCTGTGCGTTGCCCAGCGCGACGACTTCGGCCTGGGTACGGGCCAGCTGCCGGAGCACGGCCGGATCGCGGATCAGGTAGCGGTCCTGGCCACGGCGCACCCACAGGGCCGGTTCGTCGCCGTGGGCATCGTGCTTGGCCTGCTTGAGGTCGGCCATCGAGGCGTCCACGAAGTTGCTGTCCCCGCCCATCAGCACGAAGGCGGTTGCGGGTTGCCGCGAAAGGTTGAGCTGGCCGTGGGTGACCAGGGCCATCCCATCGCCCAGTGCCTTGGGCGGTTCCGGCGCATGCGGTGCCGTGGGCGCGACCGGTGGCTGCGGTGCGGCCAGCGGAACCGGTGCTGCGAGCGGCGCAGGTGCTGCGAGCGGCACAGCGGCAGGCAGCGGTGCCGGCGGGGTCGGCACGTGCGGTGCGGCCGGTGCCGGCGGTGCGGGCGGCGGCGGCGGCGCCACGGCAGCCACCAGGCGCATCGGCGCCACCCCGACCAGCACGACCATCGCAGTGATCGCCAGGGCAGCCACGCGCGGGAAGCGGCGCGTCTGCTGCAGGGTCAGCAGCCGGCGCTTGAGGCTGCGGAAGTTCGGCGAGGCGCTGGCCACGCCCACCGCCGGCCGCGGTGCCACGCCCAGCTGCACCAGCAGCCGGCCGTAGTCGTGGCGGCAATGGCCGTGCCCGGCCACCACGGCACCGTCGCACGCTTCTTCGCGGGCCACGGCATATTCGCGCGCGGCCAGGTGCACCAGCGGGTGGAAGAAGAACAGGTGCTGGGCCAGGGCAGGCAGCAGCCCCCACCACAGGTCGCGGCGCTGCAGGTGCACCAGTTCATGGGTCAATGCCATGTCCAGATCGTCGGCGCTCATCGCCGGCAGTTCGCGTGCCGGCAGCAGCAGCACCGGGCGCCACGGCCCGATCAGCTGCGGCGAGCGGATCTGCGCGGAGATCTTCAGGGTCGGCGCGCGGCGCAGACCGTGTGCTTCGGCGGCCAGCTGCAACGCCTGGCGCAGGGTCGCGTCGGTGCAGTCGGCGGCACCGCGCACCAGCGCGCGGCTGTGCCGGTAGCCACGCAGGCTGTGCACCAGCATCACCAGCACCCCGGCCGCCCACGCGGCCAGCAGCAGCGCCGGCCACGACAGTGCCGCCTGCGGGGCCGCCATCACCACCGCGTCGGTCATGACGGGCGCGCTCGCCAGTGCCGTCTCCACGGCCGGCAGCGCGGCCAGTTGCGTGGTGGGCGCGGCCGGCGCCGGCAGCACCGCCAGCTCCAGCGGGCTGCTCCAGACCAGGCCCAGCACCGCCTGCGCGGCTACCAGCCACCACAGCCGGCACCGCGTGGCGGTCGGCAGCGCCGGCAGCAGCCGGCACACGCCCCATACCAGGGCCACCAGCAGCACACTCTGCAGGCTGGTCCAGCCCAGCCGCGTCAGCAGTTCGATCATCAAGGCGTCCATGTCTCAGTTCTCCCGCTTGCGCGACTGCAGCTGCGCGACCAAGGCTTCCAGCTCGGCCAGTTCCTGGTCGCTCACTTCGGCCTTGTGCGACATGAAGGCCACGAACGGCGATACCGAGCCCTGCAACGTCTTTTCGACGAAGCTGGCCACCGCGCCCTGGACCACGCTGTCCTGCCCGGTGGTGGCGGCATAGCGATACACGCCCTGGACCTGCCTGCGCTGCAGATACGACTTGCCGCGCAGGCGCTCCATCATGGTCAGCACGGTCGAGCGGGCCAGGCCACGCTCCTCTCCGAACCCCGCCGCCACCTCACCTACGGTGGCGCCGCCCTGTTCCGCTACGTACTGCAGGAGGGCCAGTTCCTGGTCCCCGATGGTTTTGCCGCGCATGACACACTCCGATGACTACACGTGTCGCCACGGTGCCAGTGACTACAGATGTCGTCAAGTGCCGGATGGCGCGCGCCGACGAACGGTCATCAGCGAGGTCGCCTTAAACCCTCTGCACGGTACCGGCATCCAAGCCGTCGAGCCGCTGATGGCCAAAGGACACCGCATGCCTTCCCGACGACACCGCTTCCTGCTCATCTTCGCCACGCTGATCCTGCCCGGTCTGCCGCCGTTGCACGCCGCTCCCACCACCACCGCGTGGGAGCAGGCCAACGCGCAGACCCGCCGGTTCGTGCAGGAGACCATGCAGGCACAGCGCATTCCCGGGCTGCAGATCGCGGTGGTCATGCAGGGGCGCGTGGTGCTGTCCGAGGCGCTTGGCGTGGCCAATGTCGAGAATGGCACCGCAACCACGCCCACCACGCGGTTTCCGCTGAACTCGGCCACCAAGTCCTTCACCGGCGTGGCGATGGCGCAGCTGGCCGACGCCGGGCGGGTGGATCTGGACGCGCCGCTGGCGCGGTACCTGGACGATCTGCCCGCCGCGTGGCGCGGCGTGCGCGTGCGCCAGCTGCTGGCGCATACCTCCGGCTTGCCCGACATCCTGGACGCGCACGGCCTGATCGGCGGCGGCACGGAGCAGGACGCGTGGACCGCAGTGACCGCGCTGCCGGTGGAGGCGCCGCCGGGCGAACGCTTCATGTACAACCAGACCAACTACGTGCTGCTGGCGCGCATCATCGCCCGGCAATCGGGCATGCCCTACGCGCAGTACCTGCAGCAGCAGTTCACGGCGGCCGGCATGCCGCGCACCACCTTCGGCGACAGCTACGACCTGGTGGCCGGCGCGGCCACGATGTACAGCTACTTCCCGCGCAGCACCGATGCGCCGGACGCGACACCGCGGCTGTCGCACTGGTTCTACGACATGCCCCCGACCCTGTGGGCCGGGGGCGGCATCCTGACCACCGCCGACGACGTCGCGCAGTGGATGGTGGCGGTGTTGCAGCACCGGCTGCTTGGCCGCGGCGGCACCGCACGCATGTGGCGCGCCGAGCGCCTCAACGATGGCACCGATGGCCGCTGGGCCGCCGGCTGGCCGGTGCTGAACACGGCGCCCGACCTGCAGGTGGGCGGCATGGGCGGTGCGCGCGCGGCCTTCATCGTCTACCCCGAACGCGGGCTGGCGGTGATCGTGCTGACCAACCTGGTCGGCGCCAACCCGCAGACCTTCATCCCGGCCATCGCCGACTTCTACGCGCCACCGCCGGCGGTCAGCCGCGCGGCCCGCCCATCACCGGCAGGATCACGCCGCTGATGTAGCTGGCGGTCACCGGCGAGGCCAGGAATACGTAGGCCGGCGACAGTTCCTCCGGCTGTGCCGGGCGGCCCATGTCGCTGTCCCTGCCGAAGTCGGCCACGTCCTGCGCCGGTTTGTCGGCCGGGTTCAGCGGGGTCCACACCGGGCCCGGCGCCACCGCATTGACCCGGATCCCACGCGGCAGCAGCTGGCTGGCCAGCGCCTTGGTGAACGCGTGGATGGCGCCCTTGGTCGCCGAATAGTCGATCAATGCCTTGCTGCCGAACAGCCCGGTTTCCGAGCCGGTGTTGATGATGCAGTCGCCTTCGTCCAGGTGTGGCAGCACCGCGCGAGCCATCTGGATGTAGCCACCGATGTTGGTCTGCAGGGTTTCCTGCAGATGTGCGTCCTCCAGGTCTTCCAGCCGTTCGCAATGCAGCTGGAACGCCGCGTTGTTGACCAGAATGTCGATGCCGCCGAACGCCTTGGCCACCTGTTTGACGGCCTTGGCGCAGAACGCCGGATCGCGTACGTCGCCGGCAATCACCACGCAGCGGCCGCCTTCGGCTTCCACGTGCTGGCGGGTGACCTTCGCATCGGCCGCTTCATCCAGGTGCAGCACGGCGACGTCGGCGCCTTCGCGTGCGAACAGCACCGCCACGGCGCGGCCGATACCGGAATCGGCACCGGTGATGATCGCGCGCTTGCCCTGCAACTTGCCGCTGCCGCGGTAATCCGGCGCGAGGAACCGCGGCGCCAGGTCCAGTTCGTGTTCGTTGCCCGGCTTGGCCAGGTGCTGGGCGGGCATCGTCTCGGGCTGCCTGCGTGCCCCGGCCTGGGTGGCTTTTTTGCCGGCCTTCTTCGCTGCCGTACCGGCGACCTGTTTCTTCGCCGCCTGCTTGGCCACGCGCGCATCCTTGGCCTTCTCCTGATCCTGCAGGCGCCGCTGGCGGGCGGCGACGCGGGCCGCGCGCGGGTCCTTGGCGGCCGCCTTGCGGGTGGCCGTCTTGACCACGGGCGTGCGCTCGGCCGCCGGTTTGGCGGCCTTGCCGGTGGCGGTCTTGCGCGGGGCGGAAGGGCGGGTTCGGGTCGTGCGGGTGGCCATCTGCGGCTCCTTTGCGAAAGCGTTCAAGTGCAGAGGCAGTGTGGCCAACCGCGCGGCCAGGCAGGGTGAGCGCGATGTGGGCATGCCGTGTACGCGTTCATCCGCCGCATACGCCACCGAAGGCACGCTGCAGGCCGGCATCGCCCTTCCTGGAGTTCCCCATGTATCGCACCCTCATCGCGGTGGCTGCCGTCGCCGCCCTTTCCGCCTGCAGCAGCGCGCCGATGGCGCAGGTGCAGCCCATCGACGGCGTGATCTCCGGCCAGTGCCACGTGGACAAGGTGCGGGGTGCGGTGGGTCTGGCCGCCTCGGCCGCCACCATCGAACGCGCCCGCGTGGACAGCGACAGCCTGCAGGTTGCAGTGGTCCGCGGCCAGCGCACCGAGAGCGGCCCCACGGCCAGCGGGGCGGCCGACCCCACGCCGGGCGCGCAGAGCGGCGGCGATCGGCTGACCATCGAAACCGGCCGCACCAACAACATCACCGCGCTCTACTGCGGCTGAGCGGCGCGCGTGCTCAGCGCGCGGCCGTCTTCGCGCGGGCGCTGCGGCGCGCGGACTTGAGGAAGCGCAGCGTCGCCTGCTCCCACTGGCGGTCGCCGCGCAGCCCGGTCAGACGGCCCAACTGACCGGCGCGCCACCCGTCGAACACGCACGGGTCGATATAGGCCTTGCGGCACACCGCCGGCGTGTTGCCCAGCAGCGCCGCCACCGCGCCCACCACCTCGTTCTGCAGCGCCATCAGTGCCCGTTCGCTGGACGGCTCGGGCAGCGCGGTGGCGGCGAGCTGGCGCAGCGCGGCGACGGTGCCGCCCCAGGTGCGGAAATCCTTTGCACTGAACTCCTCGCCCATCGCCGCATGCAGGTAGTCGTTGACCTGCCCCGAATCCACCGGCTGCACGCTGCCATCGTCATCGCGGTACTGGAACAACGCCTGCCCGGGCAGCTGCTGGCAGCGCCGGATCAGCTGCACCAGGCGGCGATCGTCCACATCGATCTCATGCGCCTGGCCAGACTTGCCGCGGAAGCGCATCTGCGCCCGCCCGCCCTTGACCAGCGCCAGGTGATGGTTGCGCAGCGTGGTCAGGCCGTAGGACCGGTTGTCGCGGGCGTAGGCGGCATTGCCGATGCGCACCAGGGTATCGGCCAGCAGGGCGACCACGATCGCCAGCACCTTGTTGCGCGGAAACCCGGGCAGCGCCAGGTCGCGGCGCAGGCGGCGGCGCAGCGCCGGCAGGGCCATGCCGAAGGCGATCACCCGGTCGAACTTGCCATCGCCGCGTACCCGCGACCAGTCGGCGTGGTAGCGGTACTGCTTGCGGCCACGTGCGTCGCGCCCGGTGGCCTGGAGGTGGCCGTTGGCCTGCGCACAGATCCACACCGCCGTATAGGCCGGCGGCACCGCCAGCGCGCGGATCCGCGCCAGCGTGGCGGCATCGCGGACCGCCGCCCCGTCCGCATCGCGGTAGCTGAAGCCCTTGCCGGCCCGGCGCCGGGCGATTCCCGGCTGGTCGTCGCTGACATGGCGCAGGCCGGCCTGGCGGGCAGCGGTGGCTTCGGGCGTGGCGGCAGGTCGGATCGGCATGGAGAGCACTGCAGGACGGGAGCCCCAGTGTCGCCGGTGGCGGTGCGGCAGCGCGTCAATAACGCAACCCCAACACCTGCCCCCCGTCCAGGCGATATGCTCCATCGTTTCCCGGTTGGATGTCTGGAGTGCCGATGTCGTCCTTGTCGTTCCGCCGCCTGCGGCGTTGTGTGGGTCCCAAGATTCTGTCGATTGCCCTGTTCCCGGCCGTCCTCGTGCTGAGCGCCTGCCAGGCGCCGCCGATGGACGAACAGGAAGCAGTGGGCATGCATGCGCAGCAGGCCGCCGAAGCCGCCGCCGCCCCCGCCGATGCCACCGGCAAGGCACTGGAAGCGCCGCCGGTCGGCAACTGCGACGCCACCCAGGTGCAGAGCCTGATCGGCCAGTCGTTCACCGATGCGGTGGGCAGCCAGGCCCAGCAGGATGCCGGTGCCAAACAGCTGCGCGTGCTCAAGCCCAGCGACCTGACCACGATGGAATTCGTGGGTGAGCGGCTGAACATCGAACTGGACGAAAAAGGCGTGATCAGCGGCCTGCGCTGCGGCTGAACACGCGGCGTTGGAGGCTGGAAAAGCAGGGGTTTGGTTGCGCCTGCAACCGTGTATTGCGGCGTTGCAACAACTATGCTCTAGTCGAGTCATCCGGTGCCTTCGCTTGCGCTCAACGGATTGAGCGGGGACGACTGTCGCCGCTCACCCGACTTCGAGGCAGAGATGGCCCCCCGCAACCGCCAAGGGCTTTACGACCCGCAAGATGAGCGCGATGCCTGTGGTTTCGGCATGGTTGCCCAGCTCGACGACCAGCCGTCACGGCTGCTGGTCGACACCGCCATTGCCGCACTTTCGCGCATGACCCACCGCGGCGGCGTCGCCGCCGACGGCATCACCGGCGACGGCTGCGGCCTGCTGCTGCGCCGCCCGGATGCCTTCCTCAACGCGCTCGCCGCCGAGGCCGGGCTCAACCTCGGCGCACGCTTCGCCGCCGGCGTGGTGTTCCTGCCGCACGACGATGCCGCCGCACAGACCTGCCGCGACACGCTGGAAGCGCAGTTGCGCGCGGCCGATTGCACCCCGGTCGGCTGGCGCGTGGTGCCCACCGATGCCAGCGTCTGCGGCCAGTTGGCGCGCGACACGCTGCCGCGCATCGAACAGGTGTTCGTCGATGCCGGCACCGGCCAGGACGAGGCCGCCTTCACCCTGGCACTGTTCCTGGCCCGCCGCCGCAGCGAACAGCAGCTGCGCGACCACGCCGACTACTACGTCACCACGCTCAGCCCGAACGCGATCAGCTACAAGGGCATGGTGCTGCCGGACAAGCTCAGCCGTTTCTACCCGGACCTGCAGCGCAACGACCTGGCCTCCAGTGCGGTCGTGTTCCACCAGCGCTTCTCCACCAACACGCTGCCGCGCTGGCCGCTGGCGCACCCGTTCCGGATGCTCGCCCACAACGGCGAGATCAACACCATCGAAGGCAACCGGCGCTGGGCGCAGGCGCGCAGCAAGGTGTGGAAGACCCCGCGCTTCGACATCGGCCAGTTCGACCCGGTGATCTCCATGCATGGCTCGGACTCGCAGAGCCTGGACAACATGCTGGAACTGATGGTCAGCGCAGGCATGGAACTGATCCAGGCGCTGCGCATCCTGGTGCCGCCGGCGACCCAGTCGCTGGAGTTCAAGGACCCCGACCTGGCCGCGTTCTACGAGTTCTACGGCCTCAACAGCGAGCCGTGGGACGGCCCGGCCGGCATCGTCGCCTGCGACGGCCGCTATGCGGCGTGTACGCTGGACCGCAACGGCCTGCGGCCGGCGCGCTGGATGCTCACCTCCGACCGCCACTTCCTGGTCGCCTCCGAAGCGGGCGTGTGGGAAGTGCCGGCCGAACGCGTGGTGCGCAAGGGCAAGCTCGGCCCGGGCGAGATGATGGCCATCGACCTCAAGCGCGGCGACCTGCTCGATTCGGACGCCATCGACCGCATCAACCGTGGCCGTGCGCCGTACAAGCAGTGGCTGCAGCAGGGCGTGACCTACCTGCAGACCGAGCTGATCGACCCGTCGCTGGTCGAGGAACCGTTCGACGAACGCACGCTGCGCAGCTACCACAAGCTGTTCCAGCTCAGCACCGAAGAGGTCGAGCAGATCCTGCGACCGCTGGCCGAAACCGAGCAGGAAGCCACCGGCTCGATGGGCGATGACACGCCGATGGCCGTGCTCAGCCAGCACAGCCGCCCGCTCTACGACTATTTCCGCCAGGCGTTCGCGCAGGTCACCAACCCGCCGATCGACCCGCTGCGCGAAGACTGCGTCATGTCGCTGTCCACCCAGCTCGGCAAGGAGACCAACATCTTCCATGCCGGTGCGGAGACGGTAAACCACGTCATCCTCAACTCGCCGGTGCTCAGCCAGCGCAAGCTGCGCCAGCTGATCAAGATGGAGCAGTACGTCGAGAAGAACCGCCTGATCGACCTCTCCTACAGCCTGGACGAAGGCCTGAAGGCCGGCATCGAGCGCATCTGCGCCGAGGCCGAAGCCGCCGCGCGCGATGGCATCGTGATGCTGCTGCTGAGCGACCGCTACCCGGTAGCCGACCGGCCGATGGTGCATGCCCTGCTGGCGACCAGCGCGGTGCACCATCACCTGTCCAATGCCGGGTTGCGCTGCGACGTCAACCTGATCCTGGAAACCGGCACCGCGCGCGACGCGCACCACATGGCCTGCCTGCTCGGCTTCGGCGCCACCGCGGTGTACCCGTACCTGGCCTACCAGACCCTGTTCGACCTGGGCCGGCGCGGCATCCTGCAGCTCAGCAAGGGCGGCGAGCAGTCGCAGATCGGCCGCCGCTACCGCAAGGGCATCTACAAGGGCCTGTCCAAGATCATCTCGAAGATGGGCATCTGTACCGTGGCCAGCTACCGCGGCGCGCAGCTGTTCGAGATCGTCGGCCTCGACGACGAGGTGGTCGACCTGTGCTTCCCGGAGACCGCCTCGCGGGTGGCCGGGGTCGGCTTCGAGCGCCTGGACCAGGAAGCGCGCGAGCTCACCGTGCGCGCCTGGAACGACCTGCTGCGCCCGGACGTGGGCGGCGTGCTCAAGTACGTGCACGGCGGCGAGTACCACATGTACAACCCGGACGTGGTCATGACCCTGCAGCGCGCGGCGCGCAGCGGCGATGCCGCCGACTGGCAGCGCTACTGCGAGGCCGTGCACGGCCGCCCGGTGTCGGCGCTGCGCGACCTGCTGCAGCTCAAGGCCGCGCCCGTGCCCACCCCGCTGGACGAGGTGGCGCCGGCCGAAGACCTGTTCCGCCGCTTCGACACCGCCGCCATCAGCCTGGGCGCGCTGTCACCCGAGGCGCATGAAGCACTGGCAATCGCCATGAACCGGCTCGGCGGGCGCAGCAATTCCGGCGAAGGCGGCGAAGACCCGGTGCGCTACGGCACCGACAAGCGCAGCAAGATCAAGCAGGTCGCGTCGGGCCGCTTCGGCGTCACCGCCGAGTACCTGGTCAATGCCGAAGTGCTGCAGATCAAGGTCGCCCAGGGTGCCAAGCCCGGCGAAGGCGGCCAGCTGCCCGGGCACAAGGTCAACGAGCTGATCGCGCGGCTGCGTTACGCCAAGCCGGGCATCGGCCTGATCTCGCCGCCGCCGCACCACGACATCTACTCCATCGAAGACCTGGCCCAGCTGATCTACGACCTCAAGCAGGTCAACCCGGACGCGCTGGTCTCGGTGAAGCTGGTCAGTCATGCCGGCGTCGGCACGATTGCCGCCGGTGTGGTCAAGGCCGGCGCGGACCTGATCACCGTGTCCGGCCATGACGGCGGTACCGGTGCCAGCCCGGTCAGTTCGATCCGCTATGCCGGCGTGCCGTGGGAACTGGGCGTGGCCGAATCGCACCAGGCGCTGGTCGCCAACGACCTGCGCGGGCGCACCCTGCTGCAGACCGACGGCGGGCTGAAGACCGGCCTGGACGTGATCAAGGCCGCGCTGCTCGGCGCCGACAGCTTCGGCTTCGGCACCGCGCCGATGATCGTGCTGGGCTGCAAGTACCTGCGCATCTGCCACCTCAACAACTGCGCCACCGGCGTGGCCACCCAGGACGAACGCCTGCGCGCACAGTACTTCACCGGCCTGCCCGAGCGCGTGGAGAACTTCTTCCGGCTGCTGGCCGAGGAAGTGCGCGGCTGGCTGTCCTACCTGGGCGTGCGTTCGCTGGACGAGATCGTCGGCCGTACCGACCTGCTGCAGCAGCTGGCGGTGGCACCGCGCCCGGGCGTCAAGGTCGACCTGTCGCGCCTGCTCAACCCGGCGCAGTACGCCGGCAGCCACTGCGCCGCCCAGCGCCTGTACGAATCGCCGGACAGCCTGGCCACGCAGATGGATGGGCTGCTGGCACCGGCGATCGCCGGCAAGCTCGGCGGCGAGCACCGCTTCCTGATCCACAACACCGACCGCTCGATCGGCACCCGCCTGTCCGGTGCGATCGCCCGCGCGCACGGCAACCAGGGCATGAGCGATGCACCGCTGTCGCTGCGCTTCCGCGGCACCGCCGGGCAGAGCTTCGGCGCGTTCAATGTCGGCGGCCTGCAGCTGGAAGTGGAAGGCGAAGCCAACGATTACGTCGGCAAGGGCATGGCCGGCGGCCGGCTGGTGGTGCGCCCGCCGCGGGGCGCGCGCTTCGAGGCACGCAACACCGCGATCATCGGCAACACCTGCCTGTACGGCGCCACCGGCGGCGAACTGTTCGCGGCCGGCCGCGCCGGCGAGCGCTTCGGCGTGCGCAACTCCGGTGCGCTGGCCGTGATCGAAGGCGCCGGCGACCACTGCTGCGAGTACATGACCGACGGCATCGTGCTGGTACTGGGCAAGGTCGGGCTGAACTTCGGTGCCGGCTTCACCGGCGGCCTGGCCTATGTGCTGGATATCGACCGCGACTTCGTGGACCGCTACAACCACGAGCTGATCGACATCCACCGCATCTCCGCCGAGGGCTTCGAGAACCATCGCCAGCACCTGCATACGCTGATCAGCCGCCACCGCGAGCTCACCGGCAGCATCTGGGCGCAGCAGATCCTCGACGAGTTCCGCGATTACGTCGGCAAGTTCTGGCTGGTCAAACCCAAGGCCGCCAGCATCGAATCGCTGACCGACTCGCTGCGCCGCGCCGCGTAAGCGCGGAGAAGCGCCGGTATCGACCGGCGCCTCGTGTTCCCACCGCTGTAGTGCCGGCCGCTGGCCGGCAACCTCACCACAGAGCAAGCCATGAGCCGCAAGCAAGCCTTCCAGTTCCTCGACCTGCCCCGGACCATGCCGCAGCGCATTCCGGTGGAACTGCGCACCTCCGGCGACTGGGGTGAGCTGTACGGCAAGTTCGGCAAGGAAGACGCCCAGTTCCAGGCCGGGCGCTGCCTGGACTGTGGCAACCCGTACTGCAGCTGGAAGTGCCCGGTGCACAACGCCATCCCGCAGTGGCTGCAGCTGGTGCAGGAGAACCGCATCCACGAAGCGGCCACGCTGTGCCATTCCACCAACCCGCTGCCGGAAGTGTGCGGCCGGGTGTGCCCGCAGGACCGGCTGTGCGAAGGCAGCTGCACGCTGGAGGAGTTCGGCGCAGTGACCATCGGCGCGGTCGAGAAGTACATCGTCGATACCGCCCTGGCCACCGGCTGGCGCCCGGACATGAGCGCGGTGGAAGCCACCGGCAAGCGCGTGGCGGTGATCGGTGCCGGCCCGGCCGGGCTGGCCTGCGCCGACAAGCTGGCGCATGCCGGTGTGCAGGCCGTGGTGTTTGACCGCTACGAACAGATCGGCGGGCTGCTGCAGTTCGGCATCCCCAGTTTCAAGCTGGACAAGGCGGTGATCAGCCGCCGCCGCAACGTGCTGGAGGGCATGGGCGTGCAGTTCCGGCTGGGCGTGGAGATCGGGCGCGATGTCAGCGTGGACCAGCTGCTGACCGAGTACGACGCGGTGTTCATCGGCACCGGTGCTTACCGCTACACCGACGGCGGCCTGCTCGGGCAGGACCTGAAGGGCGTGCTGCCGGCACTGCCGTTCCTGGTGCAGAACAGCCGCATTGTCGGTGGCAGCGACGCGCACGGCCGGCCCATTGCCGGCTGGGAAGACCAGATCGCCCTGCCGGACCTGGAGGGCAAGCGGGTGGTGGTGCTCGGCGGTGGCGACACCGGCATGGACTGCGTCCGCAGCGCGGTGCGCCTGGGCGCGGCCAAGGTCACCTGCGCCTACCGTCGCGACGAGGCCAACATGCCCGGCTCGGCACGCGAAGTGGCCAACGCGCGCGAGGAAGGCGTGCGCTTCCTGTTCAACCGCCAACCGTTGTCGATCGAAGCCGGTGCCGACGACGAGGTGATCGGGGTGATGGTGGTGGAAACCCAGCTCGGCGAGCCCGACGCGCAGGGCCGCCGCAACGCGGTGCCGATCGACGGCAGCGAATCCCTGCTGGAAGCGGACGTGGTGATCATCGCGTTCGGCTTCTCGCCCAGCGCGCCGGCCTGGCTGACCGCGCACGGGGTGGAAGCGGGCCAGAACGGGCGGATCGTGGCCGGTGGCGCCGGCCGGTTGCCGTTCCAGACCGCCCACCCGCGCCTGTTCGCCGGTGGCGACGCGGTGCGCGGTGCCGATCTGGTGGTGACCGCCGTGGCCGAGGGCCGCGACGCGGCCGCCAGCATCGTCCAGCTCGTTACCGCCTGAGCGCCTAAGGATCAGGCGGCGCGGGCGGCCTGCGGGTCGATCCCCGCGCGTTCAATCTCCAGCGCCAGCAGCAGCTGGATGTTGTCCAGCTGGGCGCGGATGCGCGCATTGCTGACGGCATCCTCGTGGCTGCCGCCCATGTGCGCCTCCAGCATGCGGGCCAGCCCGGCCAGCAGCAGCTCCGCTTCGGACGCGGGCGCCTGCCGCAGCACGCCCGCCAGGGTGCGCAGGCGGGTGGCACGGTCGGCCGACGCGCGGGGCGCCGGGACGGCAACGGAGGGGATCGGGGTCATGGCGGGTACTCCAGGGCGGGGGAACACCGCGCCACTGTCGTTCAGGGCCGAATCCGACACCATGCAACTATTACGAAAACTCCACCCCGCGCAGCCCGGCCAGGTAGCGCTCCACCCCGGCACTGAACCGGCCCAGCCCGGCGCGGCTGTCGGCCAGCGGAGCCTCCTCCAGCGCCCGCATCAGCCCGCGCGCCTGTCTGCCCAGCCGGTGCGCCCCGACCACGGCCAGCCCCCCTGCCATGCGATGCAGGCAGGCATTGGCCGCCGGGGCGTCGTCCCCTGCCACGGCCCGGGTCAGGCCGGCCAGGTCGGCGCGGGTGGTGGTCTGCATCAGCGCCAGCACCTCGCGCGCGGTCGCGTTCGAGCCCAGCTGCCGGCCCAAGGCCTCCACGCACGGCGCCGGGTCTACCGCGGCGGCCATATCCGCGGTAGTCGTCAGCAATGCCGCCAGGTGTTCACGCAGCGCCTCCAGGGTGATCGGCTTGGTCAACATGCGGTCCATGCCGGCCTGCTGGCAGCGCTGCTGCGTCTGCGTCTGCACGCTGGCGGTGAGGCCCACGATGGGCACCGGCACGGCACCGGTTGCGCGCTCGGTGCGCCGGATCGCGCTTGCCAGCGCATACCCGTCCATCACCGGCATCTGGCAATCGGTGATGACCAGATCGAAGGGCCGGTCCTGCATCAGGCGTAGCGCTTCTTCGCCCTGCGTGGCCATCGTGTGGCCCAGGCCCAGCTGACGCAGCCGCCAGGCCATCAGCGCCTGGTGGATGGGGTCGTCCTCGGCCACCAGCACCTGCAGGCCAGGCGCGAACACGGTCTCGGCCACGTCGGTGTCGCTGGCTGGCACGGCGCCCGGTGCCAGTGCAACCGGCAGGGTGAGTTCCAGTTCCATGCGCGTGCCCTGCCCGGGCGAGCTGTGCATGCGCAGCTCGCCGCCCATCAGGCCGGCCAGCCCACGGCAGATGCTCAATCCGAGCCCGCTGCCGCCATAGCGGCGCCCGATCGAGGCCTCGGCCTGGGTGAAGGGACTGAACAGCACCGCCTGCTGCTCGGCCGATACGCCGATGCCGGTATCGATCACCGCCAGGCACAGGCGCTGCCGGTCACCCTCGTCCGCGCGCACGTCCAGTTCGATCCGCACACCGCCGTGCGCGGTGAACTTCAACGCATTGCTCAGCAGGTTGAACAGGATCTGGCGCAGGCGCACCCCGTCGCCGCAGTGACCGGCCGCCACCCGCGGGTCGATCCGGTAGCGCAGCCACAGCCCCTTGTTGGCCGCCATCGGCGACAGCAGGCGCTGCACGTTGCCGATGATGCCGGACAGCGCGATCGGCGTGGCTTCCAGTGGCAGCGCACCGGCATCGATGCGCGAATAGTCCAGCACGTCGTCCAGGATCTGCCGCAGCAGGCTCGCTGCATCGTGCACGGTGGCCAGCAGCGCGCATTGTTCCTCATCCAGCCCGGTGTCTTCGAGCACCTCGAGCATGCCCAGCATGCCGCTCATCGGGGTGCGTATCTCGTGGCTCATGGTGGCCAGGAAGTTCGCCTTGGCCGCCGCTGCGGCCTCGGCGTCGCGGCGGGCGGCGGCCAGTGCGGTGGCCTGCTCGTGCGAGGCGGTGACATCGATCCAGTAGCCGCTCCATTTGACGCTGTCGTCGTCGGCAGCCATCGGCTGGCCGCGCGACCGCACCCAGCGCCAGCCCTGCGGCCCGCAGGCGCGGAATTCGACATCGATCACCGTCAGGTGCGCGGCGGACACCTCCACGCTGCGCCGCAGATGCGTCTGGTCGTCGGGGTGGACCGTGGCGAACAGGCGCGACTCATCGGCCATCGCCACCTCGGCCGACAGCCCGAACAGCGAGTACATGTCGCCGGTGATGTAGGGAAAGGACAACACGCCGTCACGCCCGCGGCGCGCCTGGTACACCACCGCCGGCAGCGTGGCGCACACCTCCTGCAGGCGCCGCTCGGCGCGGCGGCGTTCGCCGGCCTCGCGGTGCAGCCGCCAGTAGCCATAGGCGTGCATCAACAGCAGCACCAGCACCATCAGCAGCAGCGGAATGGCCCAGCGCAGCAGGGAGCCGGATGCGGCGACCGGGTCTACCGTCACCTGTGCACCGCCCACCAGCCCACCCGGCAGCGCCAGGTGGACCGCCTGCCGGCGCAGTGCCCATTGCCCCGCCGCCGGCGCGGACGCCGCCTGCCCAGGCCGTTGTTCACTGGTGATCATTGGTTCTGCCCCCCTGCATCATGGTTGCCAACGGCAATGCGCCCCGGGCAGCGTCGAATGGCGGACCTCCCTGAAGGTGCGCCGCCCTTCCCCCCGCCGCCGGTACATCGCCCTGCGCAGCCTGTCGGCGTCATTGACGACAGGCGCTGCGCTGCATCCGACTCACCCTAGCGATTGCGCCAACCGCAGCAATGAAACTTGTTGCAAACCCTCGTGTGCGTGACGCCACGCACGCAACGCGCCGGGCCGTCATCGCATTCATGCGGCCGCGCCAGTGGCATGCGATCGCATTACACTGCGGCCTCCTTCCTCTGTCGGATGCCCACCATGCGCATCGGCCTGGCCGCCAACCGCCTGCACCATCACGACAAGCACGCCGCGCTGTTCCGCTGGCTGCGCGCCAGCGACCGCGGCCTGCGCGAACTGGGGGTGGAGCTGCATGCGGTGGGGCGCACCTTCGATGCGATCCAGCGACTGGGATTCCTGCAGGATTTCGCGCCGCTGCGGCGCTATCCGAACGGGCGCCAGGGCGGTCTGATGAAGCTGGTGGCCGAAGTGGTCGGCATGGGAACACCGGAGCGCACGCTGGACGGGGCGATCTACCTGATGGACCCGGTCGATCCCTCCTCGATCTTTCCCGAAGCCACTGCGCTCAAGCGCCAGTGCGTGATCCACGGCAAGCCCTTCATCTCCACCGTGGCCACCGCACGCGACTGGATCGAGATCGAGCGCGTGCACGCCGGCCTCGCCGCGGACCGGGGCGCCGATGATCTGCACGCCTTCGAACAGCAGACGCTGGCGCTGATCGCGCACGACGCGATGAAGCCGGCGATGCTGGCGTTCGCCGCTGAGCATTTCGAGGTGCTGTCGCGGTTCCGTACGCGGATCGGCACCGGCACCACCGGCCAGCGGCTCAACGAACTGGCCTGGAGCCGCGGCTGGCCGCAGGACCAGCCCTGGGTGGAGCGCTACCAGAGCGGCCCGATGGGCGGCGACGCGCAGATTGCCGACCGCGTGCTGGAAGGCCACTGCCAGCGGGCGATCTTCTTCGAGGACCCGCATGTCGCGCGCCAGCACGAGGCCGACATCCAGCTGCTTGAGCGTGCGGTGACCACGGTGACCGACCAGGCCGTGTGCATCACCGCACCGCGTGTGGCCGAGCGCTGGGCGCAGGCGGCGGCGTTGCGCGCACGCCCCTGAGCTGGCTGTTGGGTGGGG
>NZ_JBMOWY010000081.1:0-36501 GCF_049310345.1 Stenotrophomonas sp. GZD-301
GAGCCGACCGTTGGTCGGCTCACGCGCGCAGCGCGGGTTTGTCGGTAGCCGGACGGAGAGCAGCCGACCAACGGTCGGCTCTACCGGTGCAACGCGGGTTTATCCGTTGCGGACGGAGAGCAGCCGACCAACGGTCGGCGCTACCTGGCGCTTTTCTTGGGCAGCGCGCGGACGTAGGTCGACTTGCCGTCCTTCTTCATTTCGAACAGGCCGGTGGCGGCCAGCAGCTCGCTGAGCTTGGCGTAGCCGTAGTTGCGCGAGTCGAACGAGGCCTGGTTGCCGATCTGGCTGCCGACCGGGCCCAGGTGCGACCAGCCATCCTCGGCTTCGGCCGAGGCCACCGCGCGGCGCAGCATCTGCACCAGCCGGGTATCGCTGCGCAGTTCCGGGCCGGTCTTGCGCGGCCGCGTTTCCTCGTTGTCCTGCTCCACTTCCGGGTCGGCAGCGTGGCCCTGGCCAAGCGCTTCCAGGTAGGTGAACTTCGAGCAGGCGTTGACGAACGGCTCCGGCGTTTTCTTCTCGCCGAAGCCATACACCTTCACCCCGTCGGTCAGCAGGCGCATCACCAGCGGGGTGAAATCCGCGTCGCTGGAGACGATGGCGAAGCCGTCGAGGTTGCGCGCGTACAGCATGTCCATCGCGTCGATCACCATCGCCATGTCCGAGGCATTCTTGCCACGGCTGTACGCGAACTGCTGGATGGGGCGGATCGCGTATTCGTGCAGCACCGATTCCCAGCCTTTCAACCGCGGGCTCTTCCAGTTGCCGTAGGCGCGGCGCACGTTGGCCACGCCATAGCGCGCCACCTCGGCCAGTACCACGTCGATCTTCGACGACGGCGCGTTGTCGGCATCGATCAACAGGGCGATGCGCTTTTCCGGTTCGGACATCTCGACCTCCAGTGCGGATGGACACGGGCCGCCGGCAAGCGCGACCGCTGCTGAACCCAGTATCGGCCATCCACGTGAACATCGCGCTTCACGTGCGACGATATGCCGCGTCGACAACGTACCCACGGTGCCGGATGGCCGGCCCCCGCCCAGGAGTGACTGCATGACCCGCGCCCCCCTGCCCCACCTGGTTGTCATCGGTGGCGGTTTCGCCGGCCTCTGGGCCACCCGCGCATTGGCCAGGGCGCACGTCCGCATCACCCTGGTGGACCGCCGCAACCACCACCTGTTCCAGCCACTGCTCTACCAGGTGGCCACCGCCGGTCTGTCGGCACCGGATATCGCCGCGCCGCTGCGGCATATCCTCGGCGACCAGCGCAATGTTGAAGTCCGGTTGGGCGAAGTCACCGCGATCGACAAGAACACCCGCAGCATCACCCTGGCCGACGGCAGCCAGCTCGGCTACGACATGCTGATGCTCTGCACCGGCGCCACCCACGCGTACTTCGGCCACGACGAATGGGCCGCCGATGCGCCGGGTCTGAAAACGCTGGACGATGCGATCGCGCTGCGCCGCAAGCTGCTGCTCGCGTTCGAGCGCGCCGAGGCCGAACCGGACCCGGCGCGCAAGGCCGCCTGGCTCAGTTTCGCGGTGGTCGGCGGCGGCCCCACCGGCGTCGAGCTGGCGGGCACGCTGGCCGAGATTGCCCGCCATACCCTGCGCAACGAGTTCCGTCATATCGATCCGGCCAGCGCCAAGGTCCGTCTGGTGGAGGCCGGCCCGCGCGTGCTGTCCAGCTTCCCCGAGGTGCTGTCGTTGAAGGCGCGCCGCCAGCTGGAGAAGCTGGGCGTGGAAGTCCTGACCGGCACGCCGGTGAGCCACATCGATGGCGAGGGCTTCCAGCTGGGCGACCGGTTCATTGCCGCCCGCACCGTGGTCTGGGCAGCCGGCGTGGCGGCATCGCCGCTGGCGCGCACGCTGGACGTGCCGCTGGACCGCGCCGGCCGCGTGCCGGTGCAGCCCGACCTCACGCTGGACGGCCACCCGGAGATCTTCGTGGCCGGCGATCTGGCTGCGATCAGCCAGGCCGACGGCAAGCCGGTGCCGGGCGTGGCCCCCGCCGCCAAGCAGATGGGCAAGCACGTCGCCGCCACCCTTCGCGCGCGGCTGGACGGCAAGCCCGCGCCGGGCCCGTTCGCGTACCAGGACTTCGGCAACCTGGCCACGATCGGGCGCATGGCCGCGATCGTGCACCTGGGCAAGCTGCAGCTGTCCGGCGTGCTGGCCTGGTGGTTCTGGCTCGCCGCGCACGTGTTCTTCCTGATCGGCTTCCGCAACCGCATCGTGGTGCTGCTCAACTGGGCGGTGGCGTACTGGAGCTACCAGCGCAGCGCGCGGATCATCTTCGGCGACGACCGCGACGACCGGCGGGGCCGTCCCCCGTCGCCCTGACCCCGCCGGCACTCAGCCCGGCGGCAGGCGGGCGACCACGATGCGTGGCTTGCGCAGGTGCCAGAGGCTGGCGGTGATGGCATCCGGTTCGGTCGCGGGCAGGCCTGCGCCAACCCGTTCACCGCGCCAGATCGCCAGGCTGTCAAACAGGCGCTGCAGCAGGAAGCCGCAGGCCCGGTGCCCGTCCGCATAGTGGTCGGTGTCGAATTCGTTGAAGCCACGCGTATCGACGGCCAGCAGTGCTTCAGCGTTGACACGCGCACTGCGCAGGGCGGTGTAGTTGCGGAAGAACGTCTCCACCTGGCGCCTGACGGTGTGCGCCCACAATGTCCGGTGCAGCGCGTGTTCGCCGCTGCCGAGCAGCGCCGCACTCAGCGGCAGCATGTACGGGACGCAGTTGCCGCAGGTCCAGTTGCCAAGGATCGCCTTTACCAACGTGGTGTAGTCCCGCTTCGCCAGCCAGTCGTCGCGGACCGTGTCGTAGGCATCCTGCAGGCGTTGCGCCTGGTCGTGCGCGTCGCCATCGCGCATCACCGCGCCCACTGCCTTGTAGAACTTCGCTGTCCCCACCCTTGGCCTCCCTGGCGCGTCACTATTGGGCAACCGCAAGCCAGAGCATTGCGACCGAGCGATGGTAGAGCGCGGCCAGCGGCGATGACAACCGACCGGACCGCGCTGCGGACCCGGATTCGACGACCGCCGGGAACGGCGGTAGAGTCGCGGCAGTTTCTTCAGGGGGAGAAGCCGCATGACGCATCACCGTCAGGCACGCGCCTGGCTGCTGGCCCTGTTGGCCCTGCTGGCCGGCTGCAGCGCGACCACCGGCATTGGCGTGAAGGATGTCCCGTACCCGACGGTGCGCAGCAGCTGGGCGCAGGCCGGCATCACCGATGCACGCCAGCCGTTCTCCGCCGTGTTCTGCCGGCACCTGCAGGCCACGCCCGCCACGGCAATGCAGGACTGTGCGCGGTGGTGGTGGCCGATCGAGGCCGGGGCCGCCCACGCCATCGACCTGCCCTCTCCCGATCCGCTGCCCGCCACGCGCGATCTGGTGATCATCCCCGGCATCTTCGGCGAGTGCGTGGCGCGCTGGGTAACCCCCTTCTCACAGGATCACGCGGCATTGGCCGCGCTGGGCTACCGGGTCACCGTGGCAGAGGTGGAAGGACATGCCTCCTCGGCGCGCAATGCCGACCACCTGCACACCCTGCTGGCCGCGCTGCCCGAGGACGCCCACGCCGTGATTATCGCCTACTCCAAGGGCGCCACCGACGTGATGCTGGCGGCCAGCCAGCCGCAGGCTGCTGCGTGGCGGCACAAGGTGTCGGCGCTGATCGCCGTGGCCGGCGCGGTGCAGGGGTCGCCGGCCGCCGATGACGGGCACACGCTCTATCGCGACCTGGCGCGGTTCGATCTGCCCACCTGCAAGCGCAGCGATGCCGGCGGCGTCCGCAGCCTGACGCATGCGGAGGCCATGCGCGTCGCCGACGCCTTCGCGGCGTCCCGTCCGCCGTTTCCCAGCTACAGCGTCGTCGCCGTTGCCGAACGTGGCAACGTCAACCCGCTGCTCGCCGGCGCGCATGCGTGGCTGTCGCTGATCGACGCGCGCAACGACGGGCAGGTGCTGCTGGAAGACGCCGTGATTCCCGGCAGTACGGTGCTGGGGGTGTTCCGTGCCGACCACTGGTCGATCGCGCTGCCGTTCGAGGACAGCCCCGCCCCGCTGATGCGCCCGTTCCGGGGCAACAACCACTTCCCCCGCGGCCCATTGGTTCGCGCATTGCTGGAGTTCACTGCGCCAGTGGCCGCTTCCCGTGTCACCACCAAGGAGGAGTAGTGCATGCGCAAGGTACTGGTTGCGGCCGCGTTGGCGGCGTGTTCGGCGTCGGCGTTGGGCGCGGAGGAAAGAGCACCGCCGACGCAGGTGTTTTTCCTGGCGGATCCGCAGATCCACAACGTGTACGGGGCCGCGCTGAAGCAGATGTTTCCGGTGTCCAACTGGGTGTCCGGCGTGGCGATCCGACCGCCGGAGGTGAATCTGTTGGCGCCGCTTACCCTGCGATACGCGTTGCAGCAAGGTCAGGCCCGCTTGCCCGCGAACAACCCGCTCGTGGTGGTACTTGGCGACGGTACCAACATTGCCTGCAGCGGGGAGGCCGATACGTTCGATGCGGAGTTCAAACGTGCCCCGCGCGAGATCATTCGGCTGATGGCGCATGGCAACCACGACAGCTATCTGATGGGAACCGTGAACTCCTACATTCCTACCGATGCCGCCGTCCGCAAACCCGTGTCAATGGAGACAGCTTCGTTGCCAGTCGACGAATCCTTCTGGCAGCCGAGCGACGCCCCCAAGGTTCAGGGGACCAGCATGCGAGACCGCAACTGGCTGGATGGCTGCTATCGGCCATCCGTTGCCGGCAGCGATCCCGGCACGCCGATGAACAAGGTGCGCTGGCTGGCTCGCTACGCGGAAGATCTCAAATTACATGGGTTGGAACAGACGTCGAATGGAAACACATCGGACGGCGGACTCGCGTTCAGCGGAGTCGGCCAACCGGGCACCACGCTTGGACGGATGAACTACCGGTTCGATGGTGTGTGGTACCGCCCCCAACCCGGCGGACGCGACGAGGCAATGGACTACATGCGCACATGGAAGTCCTTCATCGTCCAGGCGGTGGATCTGGATGAGCGACATACCCTGATCCTCATAGATACATCCGTTTGTGAGAAGGCCGAAGGCGGACCGGCATACATCAGCACCAATGCGGGACAGATTGGTTGCATTGGTGAGAGTCAGTTCATCACGATCCATTCGCTCATCCAGGGGATTTCGCGCAGCCGGAGCCTGATTGTTGCAGGTCACTTCCCACTGCATTCGCTGAAGAAAGAGGGCAGCAAGCTTTCGGCCCTGCTGGAAGCGGCCCGGCCAGAAGGTTGGACATACGTGTCCGGACACACTCACAACGCAATGACAGACACGACGTTTGGCAATGGACGTGACCGCAACATAGGTTCGACCACAGATTGGCCGATGGAAAGCCACATCCTCACCTTCCATCCGGACACCGCACAGATCATCGGCACGCAGTCCATCGTGCTGGGCGCGCCACCGAGAGTGATGAAGTACAAGAAGGGCCTTCAATGGCCAGGGACCTACTCTGAGCTCTGTCGCCATCTCGAGGTTGCCAAGGCGTTGGCGAAGGCAGATCCGCATCAATCGGATGCGCGGTGGACGTCGCCATCCACCAGCAGAAGAAAATGCCGGAAAGTCCAAGATGACTGGGCCGAAAGCGCTCGCGAACTGATCCGCCTGCAGGAGCTTGTATCCAAGCGCTTCGACGAAGAACCCGGATACCGGGACTTCATGCTCTCGGTTGCGGCTGGCGCCAGCCTGCACGAGCACAACTCATTCAGTCTCGGCAACTACATCCACTGAGCACCCCTGCAGCGCCCGGTGCCCACCGGGCGCTGTACCCGCCCCCCCTTCAGTCGTCGATGGCGTCGATCACCGCCGTGCCGTTGCGGAATCCCACGTTGAAGATCGCGCCCTGTTCCGATTCCAGGCTGAGGTCCCACGGATTGGCCGGATCGGCGTCCAGCGGCACGCCCACCGCGCACAGCCGCATCGACAACGGCCACGCACGGGGAAGCGGCTCCCCGAAGTACTGTGCATAGGCCGGCGCGATCACCGCCTGCACGTCGTCCAGGATCAATGCAGGATCGCCGACGATCCGGCGCAGGAACGCAACCTGCGCGGCGGTGGGCGGCGCGTTGCCGACGGTCTCAAAACTGGCCAGCACGCCGTCGTCGTCGTCGTTGTCCTGGATCCAGTGACCCGTGTTGCCCGCGCCCACGATCAGCTCCAGCCGGCCCAGTTCCGGGTGCTGGAGATACTCGCGGCGGCGGAACAGGCGCGCGAAGAACCCGCGTGGGGCGGCACCCGACGCGCCGCTCATTGCAGTCGCTCCTGCTCTGCTTCGATGTCCGCCTTCAGGTGCAGCGGGTCCACCGTGGCGCCACGGTCAGCGCCCGCCGGCAGCACACAGGCCAGCCGCCCGTCGGCGGCCATGCCCGGCAGCCAGCGCGTCAGGAACGCCTCCAGCGCGATCGGCGCGGGCGCGGTGTCGGCCCACGGTCCGGTGGCCGCCCGTTGCGCGAACGCCGCGAAGGGCCAGAACGGCAGCACCTCCTGGCCCGTATCGGTGGCCGCCGCCACCCAGCCGCCCGCGTTGCGCAGGCTCCAGATTTCCTCCCAATCGGCCACGCGCTTGACGAAATAGTCGTAGCGCACCGCCGCGTCGCGGCACAGCACGGCATCGATTTCCTTCGCGCCGATGCGGTATCCGCCGGCTCCTTCTTCCATCGTCGTCATGACGCTCACTGCTCCTTGTGTCGGATGTTCCAGGGCGGTCCTCGTCAACTTTCCATCGAAATGCTGTCGATCGCGCCCGCGTCGTCGAAATGGACCGACAGCACGTACTGGGTGACGTCGCCCGGCAGGGTGAAGTCGATGTACTCCCTTTCATCCTCACCCCATGCCGAGGCGAACTGGAGCAGGCCGATGATGCCGGCGGTATCCGGTTCGGTCTGGCCCAGGTACTGCCGCCAGTAGCTGGCCGGCAGTTCCTCGCGATGATGGCTGACGAACAGGTCGACCCCGTCCTCCGCGGCCTCGGTGCCGATGGCCTGCTTTATCGCGGCCAGGGCGTGCGCCTGCCGCTGCGTTGCGATGTCGCTCATGTGCGTTCCTTGCTGATGATGGCGTGCGGTCAGCTGGCCTGCGACATGCAGCCCCAGCCGTCGACCTTGCCGCTGTAGGACACCGCCTCGCTGACCAGCAGGCCTTCGAAGCCGGCGATGTTCTGGTAGGTCGGGATCATCAGCGGATGCACCACCACCTGCCACGGGAAGTCCTCGTCTTCTTCATGGGCGGAGAACGACACCTTCTGCTCGTTGCGCAGCAGGTGCACCGCAAACGCGATGGCGACGTCTTCGGTCGGGAAGATCAGCGCGAAGTCCACTTCGCGGGGAATGGTCAGGTCATCGCCGTCCTGCAGCATGTTCCACAGCACATCGCCGTTTTCGTCTTCCGGGTACAGCGCAACATCGCGGGTCATGGCAATCCAGGGTGGGTGGTCTGCAGGGATTGTCGGCCAGGATCGCGTGGCCGACCAGTGGGTCTGCTCAGGGCGACTGCAGCCACGCCAGCTTGCGTGCGCGCGGCTGGCGCTTGAGCGCCCATTCGGCCTTCGATGCCGCCGCGCGGTCGGGGTAGGCGCGCATGGCGAGCACCTTCACCGGCGGATTGGCGCGCGTGTAGCGGGCGCCCTTGCCGGCCAGGTGGGCCTGGAAGCGGGCCGCCACGTCGGTGCTGATGCCCGCGTAGAAGCTGCCGTTGCGGCATTCGAGCAGGTACAGGTACCAGCAGGCGGGCGGTTCAGCGGACATACCGGGATTATCCCCCGGACCGGCGCCGCTGGCTGCTAGAATCCGCCCCGGATGCAGGAGAGAGGCGCCGCGCTGGCGCCCGCCGAAGGCGCAGGCTCCCATAATCGCTCAGGCCGGTGGCTCGATACGCCACCAACCATGCATCCGACACGCCGATCTGGAGAGAGGTCTTCAATGACCCGCCGAAGGGGCACGTGGCCTGGCCACCGAACTCTCAGGCAAAAGGACAGCGGGAGCGGCAACGGTATCCCACCCTCACGACAGTGCACCGCGCTGGCGTGCGGCGTGCGTGGTGCCGTCCCCGCCTGTCGTGTCCGGAGCCCCCCATGCTGCTCTCCCTGATCTACCTCATCGCCATCTCCGCCGAAGCCATGACCGGCGCACTGTCTGCGGGACGGCGGCGCATGGACCTGTTCGGCGTGGTCATCATCGCCTGCGTCACCGCGCTCGGTGGCGGCTCGCTTCGCGACATCGTGCTGGGCCACTACCCGCTGGGCTGGGTGAAGCACCCGGAGTACCTGGGCTTCACCATCTGCGCGGCGCTGATCGCCACCTGGGTGGCGCGCTGGATGCACCACTTCCGCCGCACCTTCCTGGTGCTGGACGGGCTGGGCCTGATTGCGTTCACCCTGATCGGCTGTGCGGTGGCGCGCGAGGGCGGGCATACCGCACCGATCGTGCTGATCGCCGGCATGCTGACCGGTGCGTTCGGTGGCGTGCTGCGTGACGTGCTGTGCAACGAGGTGCCGCTGATCTTCCAGAAGGAACTGTATGCGGTGATCACCCTGCTCACCGGCGCGGCCTGGCTGGTGCTGATGGAGCTGGGCATGTCGCTCAACGCGGCCACGCTGTGGTGCCTGGGCGGCGGTTTCCTGTTCCGCCTGCTGGCGATCCACTTCAAATGGGAAATGCCCAAGTTCGTGTACCGCGACGAGGTGCATTGAGCCGTTGATGCACACATGACCAAGGTCATGTGAGCGCAGCTGCATCGCGCGTTACCATAGCGGCCCCGTCTTCGCGGACGGCATCCAGCCACGCTGCGGCATTCGATCCGCGGCCCCGCCAGACATCCCCACTTCGTCTCGCCTGCCCCCACGGGCCGGTACCTCATGGACGCGCCAACCGCTGGTGGGCGCGCAGGATGCCCCATGTCTGCCCCGCTGCCCCCGTCGTCACGTACCCGCCGTCTGTTCAAACCGCTGTTGCTGCTGGCCGTGCTGGCCGCCGGCGCGATCGCCTGGCGTGTGTTCGCGCCGGCACCGGCGGACAAGGCCGCCCCCGCCGCCGCGGCCACCCCGGTGCGCGTGGCCACGGTGGTGCGCGAGGACCTGGTGGTGCGGCTGAAGGCGCTTGGCACGGTAACCCCGCTGCACACCGTGAGCCTGCGCAGCCGCGTCGATGGTGAACTGCTGCGGCTGGCGTTCCGCGAGGGCCAGCACGTCAAGGCCGGCGACCTGATCGCCGAGATCGACCCGCGCCCCTACCAGGTGCAGTTGGCGCGTGCGCTGGGCACCCAGCAGCAGAACCTGGCCGAGTTGGACAACGCCCAGACCCAGCTCAAGCGCTACGTCGAACTGCAGAGCAAGCACTTCGTCTCCGCGCAGGAGCTGAGCGACCAGCAGAGCAAGGTCCGCCAGCTGCAGGGCCGGCGCCAGACCGACCAGGCCGCGGTGGACGAGGCGCGCCTGCAGCTGCAGTACACCCGCATCACCGCGCCGGTCGCCGGGCGCATGGGGCTGCGCAACGTGGACGTGGGCAACCTGGTGCGCAGCGGCGATACCGAGCCGCTGGCCACCATCACCCAGACCATGCCGATCAGCGTGCTGTTCACGGTGCCCGAGCCGGACCTGCCGGCAGTGGTCGCCGCCGTGCGCGCCACCCCGCAGCTCACCGTGGAAGCGTGGGACCGCGAAGAGCGCCATGCGCTCGGCGACGGCGTGCTGTCCAGCCTGGACAACCGCATCGACACCGCCACCGGCACGCTGAAGCTGCGCGCGCAGTTCGCCAACGCCGATGAAACCCTGTTCCCCAACCAGTTCGTCAACATCCGCCTGCAGGTCAGCAGCAGCGACGCGGTGGTGATCCCCAATGCCGCCGTGCAGTTCGGCAGCAAGGGCACCTATGTGTATGTGATCGCCGCCGATGACACCTCGCACCTGCGCAACGTGGTGCTCGGCCCGGCCGACGGCGAGCGCGTCTCGGTACGCGAAGGGCTCAAGGCCGGCGAACGGGTGGTGGTGGAAGGCATCGACGGATTGCGCGAAGGCGCCAAGGTGGAGGTGGTCGCACAGGATCCGGCACGGGCCGGCGCATGAACCTGTCGCGTCCCTTCATCGAGCGCCCGGTAGCCACCACGCTGCTGATGGTGGCGCTGCTGCTGTCCGGCATCATGGCCTACCGGCTGCTGCCGGTGGCCGCCCTGCCGCAGGTGGATTACCCGATCATCCAGGTGACCACGCTGTACCCGGGCGCAAGTCCGGGGGTGACCACCAGCGCGGTCACCGCCCCGCTGGAACGCCAGCTCGGGCAGATTCCCGGCCTGAAGCAGATGTCGTCCACCAGCTCCGGTGGCGCCTCGGTGATCACCCTGCAGTTCTCGCTGGAGGTGGTGCTGGGCGTGGCCGAGCAGGAAGTGCAGGCGGCCATCAATGCCGCCGACAGCTTCCTGCCCGATGACCTGCCGGTGCCGCCGGTGTACCGCAAGGTCAACCCGGCCGACACCCCGATCCTGACCCTGGCGGTGACCTCGCAGGGACTGTCGCTGCCGCAGGTGCACGACCTGGTCGATACGCGCATGGCGCAGCGGCTGTCGCAGCTGCCCGGAGTGGGCCTGGTCAGCCTCGCCGGTGGCCAGCGGCCGGCGGTGCGCATCCAGGCCAATCCGTCGGCACTGGCCGCCAACGGCCTGAGCATGGCGCACATCCGCCAGGCGATCGGCGCGGCCAACGTGAACCTGCCCAAGGGCAGCTTCGATGGCCCGACCCGCGCGATCATGCTCGATGCCAACGACCAGATGCGCTCGGTGGCCGAGTACCGCGCGCTGATCCTGGCCTACAAGGACGGCGCGCCGCTGCGTCTGGGCGATGTGGCGACCATCGAGGACGGCGCCGAGAACCGCCAGCTCGCCGCCTGGTCGGGCACCACCCCGGCGGTGCTGGTCAACATCCAGCGCCAGCCCGGCGCCAACGTGATCGCCGTGGTCGACCAGGTGCGCACGTTGCTGCCGCAGCTGCAGGCGTCGCTGCCCAAAGGCGTGGATGTGACGGTGCTGAGCGACCGCACCGAATCGATCCGCGCCTCGATCCGCGGCGTGCAGCACGAGCTGCTGATCGCCATCGCGCTGGTGGTGATGGTCACCTTCGTGTTCCTGCGCAACATCCCGGCCACGATCATCCCGTCCATCGCGGTGCCGCTGTCGCTGGTGGGCACGTTCGGGGTGATGCTGCTGGCCGGCTTCTCGCTCAACAACCTCACGTTGATGGCGCTGACCATCGCCACCGGGTTCGTGGTGGACGATGCGATCGTGATGCTGGAGAACATCGCCCGGCATCTGGAACGCGGCGAGACGCCCCTGCAGGCCGCGCTCAAGGGCGCGCGCCAGATCGGCTTCACCCTGATCTCGCTGACCCTGTCGCTGATCGCGGTGCTGATCCCGCTGCTGTTCATGGCCGACGTGGTGGGCAAGCTGTTCCATGAGTTCGCCATCACCCTGGCGGTGGCCATCGGCATCTCGCTGCTGGTCTCGCTGACCCTGACCCCGATGATGTGCGCGCGGCTGCTCAAGGCCGGCCACGCCACGCGCCGCGACAGCGACGGCCGCGAGTCGGCGCAGCAGGGCGACCCGTTCGACCGCGTGGTCGCCCTTTACGACCGCCAGCTGCGCTGGGTCCTGCAGCGCCAGCCGCTGATGCTGGCCGCCACTGTCGCCACCCTGCTGCTGACCGCGGTGCTGTACCTGTGGGTGCCCAAGGGCTTCTTCCCGGTGCAGGACGCCGGGCTGATCCAGGGCATCAGCGAAGCGCCGCAGTCGATCTCCTTCCAGGCGATGGCGCAGCGCCAGCAGGCGCTGTCGTCGGCACTGCTGGCCGACGAGGATGTGGCCAGCCTGTCCTCGTTCATAGGCGTGGACGGCAACAACGCCACGCTCAACAGCGGCAGGCTGCTGATCGAACTCAAACCGCATGCGCAGCGCGATGCCGATGCGCAGGCGATCATCGCGCGGCTGCAGGAGCGCGTGGCACATGTCCCCGGCATCCGCCTGTACCTGCAGCCGGTGCAGGAGCTGGGCATCGAAGACCGGATCAGCCGTACCCAGTACCAGTTCACCCTGACCAGCCCCGACAGCGATGCGCTGGCCACGTGGACGCCCCGCCTGCTTGCCCATCTGCAGCAGTCGCCCGCACTGGCCGACGTGGCCAGCGACCTGCAGGACCAGGGCCTGCAGGCGCACGTGTTGATCGACCGCGTGGCCGCCGCACGGCTGGGCATCAGCGTGGATGCGGTGGCCGATGCGCTGTACGACGCCTTCGGCCAGCGCCAGATCTCCACCATCTTCACCCAGGCCAACCAGTACCGCGTGGTGCTGGAAGCGCGGCAGGACGCCGCGTTCGGGCCCGACGCGATCGCGCGCCTGCATGTGACCGGCCCGGACGGGCGGCAGGTGCCGCTGGCCGGCATCGCCCGCATCGAGCAGCGCCCGGCGCACCTGCTGATCAACCACGTTGGCCAGTTCCCGGCGGTCACGGTCTCGTTCAACCTGGCCGACGGTGCGTCGCTGGGCGAAGCGGTGGCGGCAATCGAAGGCGCACGCGCGGCGATCAACCTGCCGACCGGCGTGGAGCTGCGCCTGCAGGGCGCCGCCGATGCGTTCCGCGCGTCGCTGTCGAGCACGCTGTGGCTGGTACTGGCCGCGGTGGTGGTGATGTACCTGGTGCTGGGCGTGCTCTACGAGAGCTTCATCCACCCCATTACCATCCTCTCCACCCTGCCCTCGGCCACGGTGGGCGCGCTGCTGGCGCTGCTGCTCAGCGGCCGCAGCCTGGACCTGATCGCGGTGATCGGCATCGTGCTTCTGATCGGGCTGGTGAAGAAAAACGCGATCATGATGATCGACTTCGCGCTGGAGGCTGAGCGCGAGTCGGGCATGCGCCCGCGCGAGGCCATCCACCAGGCGGCGCTGCTGCGCTTCCGCCCGATCCTGATGACCACCCTGGCCGCGCTGTTCGGCGCGGTTCCGCTGATGTTCGCCAGCGGCTCCGGTGCCGAGCTGCGCCAGCCGCTGGGCGTGGTGATGGTCGGTGGCCTGGTGGTGAGCCAGGTGCTCACCCTGTTCACCACCCCGGTGATCTACCTGTTCTTTGACCGCTTCCGCCGTCGCCCCGCCACCGCCGGCGACGCGGCTGTCGAGGCGCAGGCGTGACGCCGCTGTCGCGCGCGATCGGCTGGTTCGTGCAGCACCCCGTCGCCACCGTGCTGCTGTCGGTGGCGGTGGTACTGGCCGGCCTGCTCGGGCTGCGCCTGCTGCCGGTGGCGCCGCTGCCGCAGGTGGACTACCCGGCGATCAACGTCAGCGCCAGTCTGCCCGGGGCGAGCCCCGAGTCGATGGCTGCCAACGTGGCGACACCGCTGGAGCGCGCGCTCGGCACGATTCCGGGATTGACCGGGATCGACTCGGCCAGCACCCAGGGCTCGACCCAGGTGGAACTGAAGTTCGCGCTGGGCCGCAACGTGGACGATGCCGCACGCGATGTGCAGGCCGCGATCAACGCCGCCCGCGCGCAGTTGCCCAGCGGCATGCCGGGCATGCCGCAGTACCGCAAGGTGAATCCCTCGCAGGCGCCGATCCTGGCGCTCGCGTTGAGCTCGGACAGCCTTTCGCCGGGCCAGATCTACGACGTGGCCTCGACCGTGATCGCGCAGAAGCTGGCGCAGATTCCCGGCGTGGGCGAGGTGCAGGTGGGCGGCAGCTCGCTGCCGGCGGTACGGGTGTCGCTCGACCCCAACGCGCTGAACCAGTACCGCATCGCGCTGGACGATGTCGCCGCGGCGATCCGCAATGCCAATGCACTCAAACCGCTGGGTACGGTAGCCAGCCAGTCGCGGCAATGGCAGCTGGAGGCTACGCTGCAGCTGCGAACGGCCGCCGAGTACCGGGCGCTGGTGATCGCCATGCGCGACGGCCGGCCGGTCCATCTGGAGGACGTGGCGGCGGTCAGCGAAGGCGTCGAAGACCGCTATGCCAGCGGCTTCCACAACGCGCGCCCGGCGGTGCTGCTGATTGTCAGTCGCCAGCCGGACGCCAACATCATCGAAACCGTCGACGCGATCACCGCGCAGATGGACACCCTGCAGGCGCTGCTGCCGGCCAGCATCGACATGCAGGTGGTGATGGACCGCTCGCCGGTGATCCGCGCCACGCTGCGCGAAGCCGAGCTGACCCTGCTGCTGGCGATCGCGCTGGTGGTGCTGGTGGTGCTGGCCTTCCTCGGTCACTGGCGCGCGGCGCTGGTGCCGACGCTGGCGATCCCGGTGTCGCTGCTCGGCGCACTGGCGATCATCGCGCTGCTCGGTTTCTCGCTCAACACGCTGTCGCTGATGGCGTTGATCGTGGCGGCCGTGCTGGTGGTGGACGACGCCATCGTGGTGCTGGAGAACATCGCCCGCCATCGCGAGCTTGGCGCGTCGCCGCTGCAGGCCGCGTTGCGCGGTGCCGGCGAGGTCGGCGCCACACTGCTGTCGATGAACATCGCGCTGGCCGTGGTGTTCGTGTCGATCCTGTTCCTGGACGACTTCGTGGAAAAGCTGTTCCGCGAATTCTCGCTGACGCTGGTCGCGGCGATGGGCGTGTCGCTGCTGGTGTCGCTGAGCCTGACTCCGATGCTGTGCGCACGCCTGCTCGGGCAGGCGCGGCCCGGGCCCGGCAACGGGCTGCAGCGCGCGGGCACCGCCCTGTTCGAGCGCCTGCGCGCCACCTACGTGCGCAGCCTGCAGACGATGCTGCGCTGGCTCGCGGTGCCGCTGCTGCTGTTTGCAGGCGTGATCGCGCTGAACGTGTGGCTGTTCCAGCAGGTGCCCAAGGGCATCGTGCCCAAGCAGGACACGGCGCAGCTGCGCGGCTTCGCACGCGGTGACGACGGGCTGTCGTTCCAGGTGATGCAGCCCAAGATCGAGGCCTACCGCAGGATGCTGCTGGCCGATCCGGCCATCAGCGACATCATCGGGTACATCGGCGGGCGCAGCGGGGTCAACAACGCCTTCATCATGATCAAGATGAAGCCGCTGGCCGAGCGCAAAGTCTCCAGCCAGCAGGTGATCGACCGCCTGCGCGCCAACATGCCGAAGATTCCCGGCGGCGGGATGTTCCTGTGGGTGGACCAGGACATCAAGCTGGAAGGCAGCGGTGACAGCGGCCAGTACGAGTTCCAGCTGCTCTCCGGCGACCTGGCCGCACTGCGCCAGTGGACGCCCCGGGTCGGCGATGCGCTGCGCGCCCTGCCCGAGCTGGTGGACGTGGAGTCCAAGGGCGACGAGGGCATGCGCCAGGTGGTGCTGGACATCGACCGCGATGCGGCCGCGCGGCTGGGCGTGGACATGCGCATGATCGCCTCGGTGCTCAACAACGCCTTCAGCCAGCGCCAGGTGGCCACGCTGTACGACACCCTCAACCAGTACCGGGTGGTGATGGAGCTGGACCCGCGCTACACCCAGGACCCGTCCACGCTGGAGCAGATCCATGTGATCGGCAAGGACGGCCAGCGCCTGCCGCTGTCGTCCATTGCCCGCTGGGACTACGGCATGGCACCGGACCGGATCTACCACAGCCAGCAGTTCGCCTCGGTGTGGATCGAGTTCGCGCTGGCCCCCGGCGTCACCCTGGAGCAGGCGGTGAAGGCAGTGGACCGCGCGATGTCCGGGATCATGCTGCCCACCCACGTGCAGGCGCGGCTCAGTGGCGAAGCCGGCGGCTTCGAGAAGCTGCGCGAGCGCCAGCTGTGGCTGATCCTCGGTGCGATGCTGGCGGTGTACCTGGTGCTTGGCGTGCTGTACGAGAGCTTCGTGCAGCCCCTGGCGATCCTCTCCACCCTGCCCTCTGCCGGCGTCGGCGCGCTGCTGGCGCTGATGGCGTTCGGCAACGAGTTGAACCTGATCTCGCTGCTGGGATTGTTCCTGCTGGTCGGGGTGGTGATGAAGAACACCATCCTGATCATCGACTTCGCGCTGTCGGCCGAGCGCGAGCGCGGCCTGTCACCCTACGATGCGATCTGCGACGCCGCACGGCTGCGCTTCCGCCCGATCCTGATGACCAGCGTGGCCGCCCTGCTCGGCACCCTGCCGTTGATGCTGGCCACCGGCGAAGGCTGGGAGATGCGCCAGCCGCTGGGCATCGCAATCGTCGGCGGGCTGCTGGTGAGCCAGTGGTTGACGCTGTACACCACCCCGGCGATCTACCTGGCGTTGGCGAAGCTGCGGCGGGCAGGCTGAACGATCGGCGACAGGATCCGGACGTTCGGCATCGGCCTCATGGCTCCTGCCGCACCCTCACAAGCAGCGGCGTGCCATGCCCCTGCTGCATGGAATCACGGTCGGCGCGATAGATCCATTCATCCCAGTCATCAAAGAGCCGAAGATAGCCTTCCAGATCCGCGATACTCCCGCTCCCGTATCGGCATTGATCGTCTTCAGGCCAGTCCGCAACAAAGAACACGAACGTTTCGTGGCCCGCCGCATCGCCCGCGTGCATCAATGCTTTCAGTGTTTCGACAACGTGCCTGCGCACGTGCCCGAAGCGGGTCGCGCCGCCCTCCACCTCCACAGGAAGCCTGCCGACCCAGCACCAGTTGAATCGACCGGCAAGGCGCTGCAGACCAGGGCGGAGTTCCTCCCAGAATCGATCCACGCCATGTTCGATGGATGGAGCGCTGGTTTCGATGCGACCTGCGCATCCGCAGGCCTGATCGGAGGGATGCGCGAATGCGATGCCAACTTGATACATGCCAGGTGCCTTTGTGTCTGGTCGCAGCATGGCGTTCCGCAACGGCCGTCCCGCGTTTGGATTTACGTCAAAGATACCTGCCCAGGACGTAATCGGTGCGCCCGACGCGTGCCGAGCGCACCTTCGGCTCACGCCGCTTCGCTCACCCGCGCCGCACGCCGCGCGCGCACCGCCTGCGCCAGCGACTCGAGCACGGCCAGCGAGCTGTCCCAGCCGATGCAGCCGTCGGTGATGCTCTGCCCGTAGACCAGCGGTTGGCCTTCGACCAGATCCTGGCGGCCCGCCACGAGGTGGCTCTCGACCATGACCCCGACGATGCGCTCTTCGCCATTGGCCAGCTGCGCATTGATGTCGGCGATGACCTTGGGCTGGTTCTCCGGATTCTTGCTGCTGTTGGCATGGCTGGCATCGATCATGATGCGCGCGGCCAGGTGCGACTTGGCCAGGGTCTGGCTGGTCGCCTCAACGTGGGAGGCGTCGTAGTTGGGGGTCTTGCCGCCGCGCAGGATCACATGGCAATCCGGGTTGCCGGCGGTGGCGACGATGGCGGTGCCGCCTTCCTTGGTCACCGACAGGAAGTGATGCGGGTTGGAGGCCGCACCGATCGCATCGGCAGCGATCTTGATGTTGCCGTCGGTACCGTTCTTGAAGCCGACCGGGCACGACAGCCCCGACGCCAGCTCGCGGTGCACCTGGCTTTCGGTGGTGCGCGCACCGATCGCGCCCCAGGCCACCAGGTCGGCGATGTACTGCGGGGAGATCACGTCCAGGAACTCCACGCCGGCCGGCAGGCCCAGCTTGTTGATGTCGCGCAGCAGGCCACGCGCCACGCGCAGGCCTTTGTTGATATTGAAGCTGCCGTCCAGGTCGGGATCGTTGATCAGGCCTTTCCAGCCCACCGTGGTGCGCGGCTTCTCGAAGTACACGCGCATGACGATCTCCAGCTCGTCGGCGTAGGCATCGCGCAGCGGCTTGAGGCGCTGGGCGTACTCGATGGCGGCCACCGGATCGTGGATCGAGCATGGGCCGATCACCACGGCCAGGCGGTCGTCGCGGCCATGCAGGATCTCGTGCAGCGCGGCGCGCGAAGCGCTCACCGTATCGGACGCTTCATCGTCGCAGGGCAGCATCGCCAGCAGCTGCGCCGGCGGGGTCAACGGTTCGATCTTGCGGATGCGCAGGTCGTCGGTGTGGGGGGGCATGGGGGAACTCCTTGGAAGGTGGGGGTCCCCAGCGCGGCGGCAACAAAAAAGCCGCCAGGTGCGCTGGCGGCTTTCGGGAATGCGTCTGAAATTTTCTTCAGGGTGAGCGCATGCCTTCCTCCGCCGGTGGCTTCGGAAAGTAATACCAAAAGTAGGAATTGGCGGGGCGTGCGTTCATTGGGGAGTATTGATAACACAGCTTCTGTGCTGCGCAAAATGTTTCATTCGCAACCGGACAGGTGGCCGTTGGGTGGCGCGGGCCGCTCGCCAGCAACGTCATGAATACTGTACGAGCGCGCCGGATCGAAATTCAGAGGCCAGACCGGACGGGGTTGCCCCCTTCTGCGATCCTTTGTTGATATGTCTCGGCGGGGTACCAGTAGGCGTATGGCACCCCATCGTCCCCGGTTGCCTGACGCTGCTCCAGAAGTTCAGAATCCACCCAGTTGGGCAGGTAATCGCGATCTTCCCGATACTGGAAGCCTGTACAGCGGACCTCCCCGTCCACATCAATCTCGTTGTGGATGGTGGCGACGAACCGAGCCTCAAGATCTCCGTGGACCTTCACGTAGTGTCCCCCTTCAAGGACGGAGGTCACCTTGACGTTACCGCCAATCGTCAAACCGCCATCATTGAGCGAGCATGCGTATACGTGGTCGCATTCCACGTTATCGCGTACCACCACCCAGCCACCGCATATGAAGTTCCTGGCCTTGAGGCTTCCAAGGATAATGACGCCGGGCCACTCCTCTGGCCAGTTCAGGACCAATGTTCCCTCTACGTTGAGATCGCCGGTGACGATCAGGCAATGAACGTCGTGCTCGTTTTCCCAATCTCCCTTTAGAGTTGCGCCGCTCATGAGCTTGATCCTGCGCACTTCCTTCGTGGCCTCGCCCGGTGAAGATGCATCAAGCATTCGCTGCAGCAGCGCATCGACGAACTCTGCAGATTCTGCTCTTCCCGCGCTCTGCAGCGAGTGGGAGTACAAGGCGGACGTAGCTGCGTAGTCTTCCAGAAGCGCCGCGCTCAATGGTGAATCCGGTTCCCCGGTCTCTTCAAGGACGGTCACCGCATCCTGCTCGATGGCGCCACCGTGCCGGGCTACAACCGCTCGGGCTTCTTCGATGGAAATCGACCTGGCAGAAATTGCGTGACTGCTGTCGCTCGGAAACACTGGCATCGCCACCCCTAGCATCTGAAATGACCATGATGATGGAGGCCTCGTTGCGAGATCCATGCAACTTCTTGAAACATCGGGATCGTCTCAGCCCGCCATCATGCGTCGTGGCTGCCTGATGCTGATCGAGGCCTACAGCATCAGAGCGAGCGGATGGCGCGCTTGCAGATGTAGGCATTTGCGGGGTGATCGGCATGCGTTTGCTTCCAGCGGCTGCACAGCGCCCGCACCCACGCCGGTTGGCTCTTGCCGGCGTCGTTCAACCAGTTGCCCACCGAGTCCTGGACGTAGCGCGATTCATCGCAGCACAGTGCCTCCAACAGCGGCTGCGCGTGCTGCGGTTCCTGCTTGAACAGCGCGATGTGCGCGGCCCACACGCCACGCGGACGCAGCGCTTCGCAGGCGAAACGGCGCACGTTGGGCGAGGCATCGGCGGTCCAGCCGTGCACATGCGACAGCACCCGCAGCGGCTCGGCGGCGATATGCGGGCGCAGTGCCAGCCACGCCCACTCGCGTACGCCGAAATGCGGATCGTCGGCCAGCGCGCGCATCGCATCGAGCTTGTGCTCCAGCGTAAGGCGCGGGTCGCTGCCAATCAGATAGCAGGCCCAGCCACGCACGGTGTCGCTGGTATGGGTCTGCCAGTGCTGTGGATCACCGAGCGCATGTGCGCGCAGCAGGGTGGCCGCGCCCTGCATGCGCAGGGTGATGCCGCTGTTGGCCGCCTTGCGCATGCTGGCCACGGCCGAGGCCGGCAGCGATGGGGCGACCGCCGCAAGCAGGCGGGCGAAATCCAGCGCAAGGATCTCGGCCAGATGCGTGGCCTCGACCAGGCCTGCATCCAGCTGCGCACGGCGTTCGCGTGACAACGGTTGCTTCTTCGTCATGCGGCCTTCCCTGCATCGGTGCGTGCCCAGATGCGGCACAGCATGCCACTGAGCAGGCTGCGCTCCTGCGCGGTGAGGTCGGCGAACAGGGTGCGGATCCACTGCGTGTGCTGGTCGAACAGCTGCACCGCGAGCGCCTTGCCCGCCGCGGTGAGGCGCACGTTGACCCGGCGCCTGTCGTCCGGATCGGGGTGGCGCTCCAGCAGCGCGTCGCGCGCCAGGCCGTCGAGCAGACCGGTGATGGTCGCGCGGGTCACGCCGGCGCGCTCGGCGAGCTGGTGCGGCGACAGCGGCTGCTCGGCGCCCTGCAGCAGGAACAGCAGCACGAACCGGCCCTCGCTCAAGCCCAGCGGGGCAAGCCGGTTCGCGCAGTCCTGGTCGATCGCGCTGGACAGCGACAGCAGCTGGAAGCACTGGGCCAGGCCGTCCAGCTCGGCATGGCCGCGGCGCTGCAGTTCGCCCAGGAAAGCCTGGTGTTTGGGTTCCAGCATGGGGCACAGACAATGTAGTACGGCGGCTAACTATATCGGAAACCGCAGCCGAACGATCAACCCGCCGCCCGGCCGGTCCAACAGCTGCAGCTGGCCGCCGTGCTGGCGCACCGCGCCCTGCACCACGGCCAGGCCCAGGCCGGTGCCGCCGGTGCTCCGGTTGCGGGAGGTCTCATGCCGCTGGAACGGTTGCAGCACCCGCGCCCGTTCCGCCTCGGGAATGCCCGGGCCACGGTCGGCGACGTCCACACATACCGCCTGGACCGTGCGCTGCACGCGCAGTTCCACGGCGCCTGCATAGCGCGCGGCGTTGTCGATGAGGTTGTCCAGCGCACGCCGCAGCAGCAGCGCATCGCCATGCCAGGGCAGTTGCGCGGGCAGGTCCGCATCGATCTGCACCCCACGCAGGCGCGCCGATTGCACGCAGTCGTCCAGCAGCGCGCGCAGCTCCACGGGCTGCATCGATGCCGGCTCCAGTTCGCCGCGGGCGTAATCGAGCACCTGTTCGATCATGGCGTTCATGCGTTCGATGTCTGCCACCATCCGCGCGGCCTGCGCCGGCGGCGCCGATTCCGCGCGCAGGCGCAGGCCGGTCAATGGCGTACGCAGGTCGTGGGCCACGGCAGCAAGCATGCGCGTCATGTCCTGCGCCTGGTCGCGCAGTCGCGCACGGCCGGCGTTGATCGCGTTGGCCAGCATCTGCACGTCGCGCGGGCCGTCGTCGGGCAATGGTGTCGTTGCATGCAGGGTGACGGCAGCGCTGGCATCGGCCAGCCGCCGCAGCGGGCGCCCGATCCGGATCGCGGCCCAGGCGGCCAGCGGTGCCAGCAGCAGGGTCCCGGCGAGCAAGGCCAGCAGCACCTGCCGGCGCCACGCCGCCACGTCGCCCACGTCGCTGCCCAGCACCTGCCAGCGGCCATCCGCGCGTTGCACGCCGAGTTCGAACGCGGGCCATTGCAGCGCCGCCAGCAGCGCGCCCTGCGTCCGCATCAGGTCAGGGTCGGCGATCGCGCTCACCGATGCACCCCGCGCGAACACCTTGATATCCGGCGCCTTGTCGCCCTCCTTCCAGACCAGTCTGACGCGCTCGACCGGCTGGCCCAGCTGCTGGGCGGCCAGCTGCGTCAGCCAGGGACTGCTGTGCCCGCCGGGGGGCGCCTCGCGCAGGGTCATCCGCATCCCTTCCTGCGCCGGCGCCCGCTCACCACGCACTACCGCCACGGCACGATCCAGCCGCATCTGCGGGGGGGCGGGCCGTGGCATCCAACCGATCACCGCCAGACTGACCAGCGTCGCCAGCAGCAGGCTGCTCACCGCCAGCATCGCGATCCAGGCGGCCGTGGACCAGCGCCGGGTCACAGTGTCTCCACGCTGGCATCGAACCGGTAGCCCTCGCCCCGCAGCGTGTGGACCAGCGCCTCACCACCGGCGGCGGCCTGCGCCAGTTTGCGACGCAGCCGGCTGATGGCCAGATCCACGGCGCGGTCCACGCTGTCATGCGCGTCGCCGCGTGTGAGCTGCATCAACCGCTCGCGGTCGAGCACCCGGCCAGGACGCTCGGCCAGGGCCTGCAGCAGCGCGAACTCACCGCGGCTGAGCACCACTTCGGCACCATCGGGCGCCCACAGGCGGCGCTGCTCCGGCGCCAGCCGCCAGCCCGCGAACCGCAGTTCGACCACGGCCTGCCCGCGGAGTTTGTCCTGCCGGCGCAGCAGTGCGCGCACGCGCGCGATCAGCTCGCGCGGATCGAAGGGTTTGGCGAGGTAGTCGTCGGCCCCCATCTCCAGGCCGATGACACGGTCCGGCGTGGCCCCCATCGCCGACAACATCAGGATCGGAATCGCGCGGGCCTGCAGCCGCCGACAGACCGACAGGCCGTCCTCACCCGGCATCATCCAGTCCAGGATGATCGCGTCGGGCCGCTGGACCTGCAGCAGCTGGTCCAGCGCGCGCGCATCGGCGGCCACGCGCACGCGGAATCCGTGCCCTTCCAGGCAGTCGGCGAGCGCATCACGGATGCTGGTGTCATCGTCGACCACGATGATGTCGGCAGTTGCGTTCATGCAGGCAGTATCGGGCAGCTCTGTATCGGCACGGTATCAACGCGGACATTCCCGCGATACCGCGCTGCGGGTCAATGGCGCCTCCTTTCCCTGGCGCTTTCCCATGCATCCTGCCCTGCTCACGCTGCTTTCCGCCACTGTCGCCACCGTTGCCGCCCCGGCGGTCGCGGTGACATCAGGAACACCCGAACATGTCCTGCCGATGTGGATGCAGGCCATGCACCCTGCCGTCGCCGTCCGCCTGGACGGGCGCGCCGAGCCGCTGCGGTTCGTGGTGGACAGCGCCGCAGGCGCTACGCTGGTCGACAGCCGGATCGCCCACCGCTATGGCCTGGTCGACGCCGACAGCCCCACCACGGGGCAGATCCGCGGCGCCTCCGCCAGCACCGCCACGGCCAACCGCATGCGGCAGGCCGACTGGGCGATCGGCCCTGTGGCCCTGAAGATCGTGGGCATGCACTCGGACCTGTCGCGCCTGTCCGCGCCGGAAAAGGCGGTCACCGTTGACGGCATTCTCGGCAATGACCTCACGCGGCGCTGGGATACCCGCTGGGATTTTGCCGCGAAGGAACTGCAGTTGTGGACGGCCGGGCAGCTCGCCGGGGGGCCGCACTGCCAGGCCAATGCGATGCCGGAACGACGTCGGGGTCTGGAGGGCTTCGGCTTCATCACCACCCGCCTGGGCGACGCCGGCATCGAGGCGATTGCAGTGGTGGATACCGGGGCCGCGCAGACCGTGCTCAACGCCGCCGCGGCGCAGGCCCTGGGGCTGCGCACCGATGGCAGCGATCCGCGCGTGGTCCCGCGCGAGAAAGGCACCGAGGGGCTTGGCGGGCAGCCTCAGCCAAGCTGGCTGTACACCCTGCCCGCGCTGCGCAGTGGCGCATGGCAGCACCCGGCCTTCGAGGTACGGATCAGCGCGCTGCCGGTGTTCAAGGCGATCGGACTGGAGGATCGGCCGGCGTTGATCCTGGGTGCCGACGCGATGCTCGACAGCCAGGTGGACATCACCGCCGGTGCAGCGCGCATCTGCCTGCAGCGCCCCACCGCCGGCTGAGGGCGGCGATGGGGCCTGCGTGCTACCAGCGCACGGGCGCTGCGGGTGGCCCGTCATGCGAGGGGAACAGCGGCAGCACGTACTCGGCCAGCTCCTGCAGCACCTCTGCGGCGGGCCGCCGCGAGAACTGGATGCCGAGCGCGGCGTGGTTGACGCCGGCCCGTTGCCACTCGCCGAGCAGGTCGATCAGCCCGTTGCGGCCGGTCTTCAGCGTGTAGCCGCCGTTGACCGGCGTGCGCGGATGGTTCGGATCGTCGACCAGATCCAGCCACTCGTTGGTGACATGCGGTCGGAAGCCGCCATCGGGAATGAGGCGGCGCCACGCCCGGATCTTCTCCGCCAGACGCTGCGGCCCACCGGCATGATGGGTCGCATCGGGATAGGTGAGCCAGCCATCGGCGTGCTGCCCCACCCAGTCGAGCGACTGCCGGGAGGTGCCGGTCACCAGCAGCGGAATCGCCCCGGCCACCGGCTTGGGCAGCAGTTCCACGCCCTGCAGCGCACCCAGCGGCGAGTCGATGTGGAGTGGGCCGGACTGCATCAGCTGGCGTACGTAGGCGACCGACGCGGCGAAGCGCTCGCCGCGCGTGGCGTGATCCAGCCCATACGCGGGGAACTCGACCGGTCGATCCCCGGAGGCAATGCCCAGCACCAGGCGTCCGCCGGACAACTGGTCGAGGGTGGTCGCCGCCTTGGCCAGGTCGATCGGGTGCCGCAGCGTAAAGATCGCGCTGCCCGTGGCCAACGCCAGCCGCTCGGTACGCGCGGCAAGGAAGGCCAGATAGGTGAAGGGATCGAACACCTGCCCGGCGTCGCCGAACAGCGGATCGAACAGCGGCACATCACGCACCCAGGTCGCGGCGAAGCCATCGCGGTCGAGCTGGCGCACCAGGTCGGCCTGGCCGGCCAGCACCTGCATGTCCCCCTGGTAGAAGCGCAGCGGCAGGAAGACGCCCAAGGTGAGGGCCCCTTCGCGGAACATGCGGCGGTAGCCGGGGTGGCCGGCGAACGCAGGAGCGGAGGCACCGGTCAGGGGCGCCGGCATCGCGGCGATATCGGTCAACAGCGTCATCGTTGGAACTCCTGGATCAAGGACCGGTTGCCGGTTCGGGAAGCTGTACGCCACGCTGCACCGCCGGCCGCTGCGACATGCGGTCGTGCCACGCGCTCAGGTGGGGATAGGCACTGAAATCGATGTCGATGATCCGCGCGATGTGGGTCCAGCCGTAGCCGGCGATGTCGGCGATGGAGTACGTCTCGCCGGCCAGCCAGACATTGCCCGCAAGGCGTTGATCCAGCGTCGCGAAGAAAGCCGCGCTCAGGTCCCGGTAACGCGCGATGGCAGCGGGGTTGGGCTGCGCGTCGAACATCTCGAAGTGCACGCGCTGGCCAAGGATCGGCCCGACGCTGGCGGACTGGAACATCAGCCAGGTGATGGCTTCCCAGCGTGCCTGCTGCGCCTGTGGCAGCAGGCGTCCGCTGCGCTCGGCGAGATACAGCAGGATGGCGGCCGACTCGAACACAGTGATGCCGGCCGCCTCGTCGACCAGCACCGGGATGCGGCCGTGTGGATGCCGCTGCAGATGATCGGGATGGCGATGTTCGCCCGCGTCGACGCGTACGTGATGCAGCACATAGGGAATGCCAAGTTCCTCCAGCGCGATGGTGATCTTGAAGCCGTTGGGCGAACTGTCGGTGTACAGATGAAGCAACGTTGAGGACACACGGGTCTCCTGTGACATGGGAAGGATCAGTTGTTCGGATGTTCAACGCGGCGCGACGCATCCAGCACCGGTGCCGGTGCGGCCCAGCCGCCGCCAAGGGCGCGGATGAGCTGCACGGTGGTACGTGCCGTTTCGCCCTCCACCCGGGCGACCGCCAGACGGTGTTCCAGGGCAGTACGCTCCGCCTGGATGGCATCGCCCTGCCCCAGCGCGCCCTCGCCGTACTGCACGCCCGCCAGTACCGCAGCGCGATCGGCAGCGTGCCGCGCGGCGGTGGCGGCGTGCCGCTGGTCTCCCAGCGTGCGCAGGTGCACCAGGGTGTCCTCCACCTCGTTGAAGGCAGTCAGGACAACGTGCCGGTAGTGGGCAACCTCTTCCTGGTAACGCGCCTGCGCATGGGCCAGGTGCGCCTTGCGTCGGCCACCGTCCAGCATCGGCAGGGTCAACCCGCCACCGGTCAGCGAACCCAACAGGAAGGTGCGGCTAGACCACTGCAGCAGGTCCGCCAGCCCCGTGGATTGGACACCCGCCGCGCCGGTCAGCGACAGGCGCGGAAACCGTGCGGCGTCGGCCACGCCGACCCTGGCGTTGGCGGCCGCCATTGCACGCTCTGCAGCGGCAATGTCCGGGCGCCGCGCCAGCAGCGTGGAGGGAAGTCCGGCCGGGATGGATATCTCGACCCACGGCGATGGCCGTACCGCCATTCTGAACCCGGCGGGCGCGTGGCCGAGCAGCGCCGCAAGCGCATGCTCGGCCATCGCACGGCGGCGCTGGGCCTCGAACATGGCCGCCTGCTCGGCATCCCATTCGGTGCGGGCGCGCAGGACCGCCAGTTCGTCGTAGGCACCCACCGCCTGCCCGTGCGCGGCGATCCGGTACGACCGCTCCCGCAGCACCAGCGCCTCGCGACGCAGCGCAAGATCGACATCCAGCTCGCGAACCAGCAGATAGGTCTGGGCGACATCGGCCTGCAGTGCAAGCAGCGCGGCGCGGTAGAGCGCCTGCTGCTGTTGCGCATCGGCCTGCGCGGCACCGGCCTCGGCCGCTATCCGGCCAAACAGGTCGACCTCGTAGGACACCTCCAGACCCGCCCGCCACAGACCGATCGCCGGGTCGCCCGTCGCTGCCGCCGGTCGCTCGCGGGAAGGTGCAAAGGACGCGTCGACCTGGAGGAAGCGCCCGGCGTGCTGCTCACGCTGCCGCGCACGGGCTTGGCCCAACCGCGCCAATGCGGCCTGCAGCGTGGGGCTGGCCTGCGCGGCGCGGGCCTGGTACGCATCCAGCACCGGGTCGTTGAACACCGACCACCACGCGTTGCCCAGCACGCTGTCGTCACCCGCGGGGGCGTCATCGCCCTGACTGTGCCTGTAGCTGTCCGGCACGGAGAGGGCAGGCACTGCATGGCGGGGACTGCTGGCGCAGCCAACCATCAGGCCCAGCATGACGAGCACCGCAAGCGGCACACCTGTCGTCCAGCCCGTCATGCCACGTCCTCCACGGCCGAGTCCGGTGCCGGCGGGGAAATCCTGCGGCCGAAGCGCACATAGACCGCAGGCAGCACGAACAGCGTGAACAGGGTGCCGACCACCAACCCGGATACCAGCACCACCGCGATGGCACGCTGGCTGCCCGCACCGGCGCCGCTGGCGAACAGCAGCGGAAGCAGCCCCCCCACCATTGCGGCGGTGGTCATCAGAATCGGGCGTACGCGGGTGCGGGCGGCGACCAGAACGGCCGCCGTGCGATCCATCCCGTGGCTACGCTGCTGTGCGTTGGCGAACTCGACAATCAGGATGCCGTGCTTGGCGATCAGGCCAATCAACGTCACCAGACCGATCTGCGTGTAGATGTTCAACGTGCCGAAGCCGAAGAACAACGCGATCAACGCCCCGCAGGCGGCCAGCGGAACCGTGGTCAGGATCAGCAACGGGTCGCGAACGCTTTCGAACTGCGCGGCAAGCACGAGGAAAATGAAGACCAGCGCGAACGCAAACGTGATCGCAAACCCGCCCTGTTCCTGCAGGTACTGGCGCGACTCGCCGAGGAACGCGACTTGATGGCTGCCCGGCAGCGCATCCGCCTCCGCCTGCAGCATCGCCACGGCCTGTCCCAGCGCGACGCCGGGCGCGGGGACCGCCACCATCGTGGCACTGTTCATCTGGTTGAACTGGGTCAGCGCATTGGCCTCCACCCCATGCGACAGACTGACCACGGTCGACAGGGGCACCTGTGTGCCTGCTGCGGTACGCACGTGGTAGAGCGCCAGGGATTCGGGCGTCAGCCGCTGGTCGCGTGGCGCCTGCGGAATGACGTCGTACGCACGCCCCTGCGCCCCGAAGCGATTGACGTAGGACTCGCCCACCAGGCGCGCAAGCGTGTCGCCGATCTCCTTCATGCTCAGGCCCAGGTCATGCGCCCGCGAGCGGTCGATGCGCACCTGCACGGTGGGGTTGGTGAAGGTCAGGTTCGAATCGACAAACGCAAACAGTCCACTGGCCGTGGCGGCCGCTTTGAGTGTCTCCATTGCCGCGTACACGTCCTCGTGCGGCGCGGACGATGCCAGCACCAGTTGCACCGGGAAGCCGCCCACCGAGCCCGGCAGCGGCGCCGGCAGATACGCTGAGCCGGCGATGCCCTCCACCTCTGCCAGCGACGCCTGCAGCTCACCCATGATCTCGGTGGACGTGCGCCCGCGTTCGCTCCACGGCGTGAGCATCACCCCACCCCACCCGAGGTTCAACGCACTGCCGACGCCCTGCACCATGTAGGCGTTCTGCGTTTCCGGAAGGCCGAGCAGCGCTGTCTCAACACGCGCCGCCTGGCTTTCCAGGAACTCCAGGTTGGTCGACTGTGGCGCTTTCATGTCCACCACGATCTCCCCTTGGTCTTCGGTGGGCGCCAGTTCGGACTGCACGCCACTGAACAGGACCGGCAGGCACAGCAGCGCACCGACACCCAGCAGCAGGAGCGGGCGGGTATCACGCAGCCACCGTGCCAGCAGCCCGTGATAGGCGGCCACAACGCGTGCGGTGGCGCGCTCCACCGCCTGGCCGAAGCGACCGGGCCTTTCATGCCGCAGCACCCGGGAAGCCACCATCGGCGAGATGGTCAGCGCGACGATGGCCGACACCACAACGGCCGCGGCCAAGGTAAAGGCGAACTCGCTGAACAACGCACCGGTCAGCCCGCCCACCAGACCCAGTGGGGCATACACCGCAACCAGCGTGGCGGCCATCGTGATCACCGGCCCGGCAATTTCGCGCGCGCCGTTCCTGGCGGCCTGAAGCGGCGTCTCGCCTTCTTCGATGCGGCGGTGGACATTCTCGACCACGACGATGGCGTCATCCACCACCAGGCCGATCGCCAGCACCATCGCCAACAGCGTCAGCAGATTCAGGCTGTATCCCAGTCCCAGCATGATCGCGGCGGCGCCCAGCAGCGACAGCGGGATGCTGAGCACCGGCACGGCCACCGCACGCATCGAGCCCAGGAACAGGAAGATCACCAGCACCACTTCCAGGCTGGCAATGATCAGCTTGGTCTTGACGTTGCCGACGGCAGCGTCGATGAACACCGTCACGTCGTACGGAATGGCCATGCGGGTGCCCTGCGGAAGATCCAGACCATCCAGCACCGCGCGCACTTCCCGGGAGATCGCCAGGGGATTCCCGCCCGGCGTGGCCATGACTTCCAGGTACACCGCCGGTACGCCGTTCATGCCCGCCGTCTGATTGCGGCTTTGTGCGCCGATTTCCACGGCGGCCACGTCCTGCAGACGGACCAGACTGCCGCTGGATTTCACCACCAGCTGGCGGAACCCGTCGACACTGTCCAGCTGGGTGTCGGTGCGGACATTGGAGACCACCAGCGCGCCTTTTACCTGACCGGGAGCCGCCTGGTAGTTGTTGTCGGCGATGGCCGCATCGATGTCGGCACTGGTCACCCCGTGCGCGGCCATGCGCAGCGGGTCGAGCCAGATGCGCATCGACAGCGTCTGCCCACCGAGCACGTTCACCGCCGCCACCCCATCGACCGTGGTCAGCCGTGGACGGGCCACGCGCATCAGGTAGTCGGTGGTGGCGGTGGCGGTCTGACCCGCCGGCGCGGTGAAACCGGCGTAGACCACGCCGATGGCGCCCGGCGCCTGGCGGACCACGACGGGGTCATACGCGTCCTCCGGCAGGAGATAGCGGACCTCGTTGACCTTGGCCAACACCTCGGTCAGCGCGGCGTCGGAATCCGCGTTGAGGCGCAGGTAGGCCGTGATGGTGCTGCGCCCCTGTTCCGAAGAGGACGTCAGGTACTCCACCCCCTGTGTGGTCGCTACCGCCTGGGCCAGCGTGGTGGTCACAAACCCCTGCATGAGGTCTGCCGATGCACCGGGGTACTCGGTGGTCACGGTGACCACCGCACTGTCGATTTTCGGGTACTGGCGCAGCGGCAGGTCGAGCAGCGCGCTTAGTCCCACCAGCACGATGAGCAGGGCAAACGCGGTGGTGAGCACCGGGCGGCGGATGAAGAAATCGGTAAACGCCATGTGCTTAGTCCGCCCGTGCCGCAGCAGCAACGACGGCCGGGACAGCCGCGGGGGACGTCTGGGTCCGCGGCGTCACCGCGGCGCCATCGCGCAGGTTGATCTGGCCGGCCACCACCACCAGGTCGCCGGCCTTGATTGCCTCGCCCTCCAGCGCGACGCGGTCGCCGTGGCGTGTCCCGGTCCGGACGGGCACCAGCGCTGCGTGTGCGCCGCCTTCGCCGCGCCGTACGACATACAGCGATTCACCCGACAGCGCGGTGGCCACCGCAACGGCCGGCACGGTCAGCGCCGCCTCACGTTCGGGCAGTTGTACGTGGACACGCGCGAACGTTCCCGGCCACAGCGGGGTGTGGGCGGCGGCATCCAGCGTGGCGCGCACCTTGACCATGCGGTCGACGTCGTCCACCCGCGGATCGATCGCGGTGATCGTTCCCGTGCGGCGGCCGCCCACAGTGCCATCCGGCACGAGCGAGACGTCCAGACCGATGCCGAGAACCGCGAGATGGCGCTCAGGCACGCTGAAGTCCACGTGCAGCCGGCTCGGATCGGTCAGCGTAACGATCGGCGTCCCCGCGTCGACGTACTGCCCCAGGTTGATGCGGCGTACACCGAGTACACCGTCGAAGGGCGCACGCACGCGACGCTGTGCGATCTCCTCCTGCATCTGCGCGACCTGGGCGCGGGCCTCGTCATGCGTGGCCTGGTGCCGCTCGAATTCAGCGCGCGACAGGATCTGGCCCTGCAGGCGCCTGGCGCGCTCCAGACTTGATCCGGCCAGCACCGCGGTGGCGCGGTGCCGGTCCAGTTCGCGACGCATCGGCGCATCGTTGAGTTGCACCAGCGCGGTGCCGGCCCTGACGGCCTGGCCACTGGCGAAGTGGATGGCGGTCACCCGCCCCGCCACTTCCGATGCCACCAGCACCTGCTGATCGGCGACGACGGTGCCGATCGCTTCCACCTGCTCGGGCAGACGCTCCCGGCGGGCCGCCACCACCACCACCGGCACGGCGGCCGGGGCGCCGGCATCCAACGCGGCGGCGGCGGCGGTGCGTTTGCGATGGGCGTCGAAGAAGAACAGCGCGAGCAGTACGACGACCACGAGGCAGCCGATGGCCCAGAGGGTGCGGCGCCTGACGCGATAGCCGGTGAGCGCGGCGCTCATGCCCGCGCGCCGGCGGTGGAGAATTGAAGCCTCATTTTTTCTAATGTCCCGTTCTGCGATGTGACCGCAGTCTAGGGATCGGCGAGCGACCGAAAAAACGATTTTATGTCGCTGTATACAATAGTTTTTCTAACTATCTTGTTCACACCCAGATGATGGCGAAATACGCCGTAGGAATTGTCTGGTGGCCGCTTTCAAAGAAGAGAATTTCTTATGTCTTTTCGACAATCGCCTGACGTATGCTGCTGAGCGCATGGCGGTAGCGATACGCATGCTTTCTCTCCCGATATCACAGAAGATCTAAACGCATGGGCGCTGTACTTCCGTTACTGGCGCTGCGCGCCTTCGTCGAAACCGGCCGTCATGGCAGCCTCAAGGCGGCGGCCGCCGTCATGGGCGTCACCCCCGGTGCCATCAGCCAGCAGCTCAAGCTGCTGCAGGCGCGCACAGGGGTTGAGCTGTTCACCCGCACGCGCCACGGCGTCGCGCTGACCCCGGCAGGCGCGCAGGTGCACCCGGCGCTGCTGCGCGCGTTCGATCAGATCCAGGACAGCATGGCGGCACTGGATGCCATCCAGGCGCGGCAAACGCTCACCCTCAGCACGGTGCCCAGCTTCGCTGCGTCCTGGCTGGTGCCTCGACTGGGACGCTTCACCGAACAGCACCCCGACATCGAAGTGCGGGTGGAAGCCTCCTCGACCCTGGTGGACCTGCGTCGCGACCGCATCGACATTGCGATCCGTCACGGCCTTGGCGAGTATCCCGGGCTGGTCTCACGCCCCTTGGCGGCGCCGGTGCTGCTGCCGGTGGCGTGCCCGACCCTGCTTGCCGAGGGGCCACCGATCCGCTCGGCAGTGGACTGCCTGCAGTACCCGCTGCTGCAGGACTCGGACCGCAGCGACTGGTCGCTCTGGTTCAGCGCGCTGGGGCTCCCGTCGGACCCACGCGTCGAGCGCGGGCCCGCCTTCGATGATGACGTGCTGCTGATCCGTGCGGCCGAAGCCGGCCAGGGCATCGCGCTGGTGCGCGATCTGTACGTGGAGGCCGAAGTGGCCAGCGGACGGCTGGCCATCGCGCTGGATCAGCCGTGGCCGACGCGGTTTGCGTACTACGCCGTCACCCTGCCCGGTGCCGACGCAAACCCGGCCATCGCCGCGTTCCTGCACTGGTTGCAGAGCGAGGTCGAGGCGCCGACGAGCGCGCTCTAGGCCCGCCACGAAACAGAAAAAGCCCCGCCTTGCGGCGGGGCTTTTTCTGTTTCGTGGCGGGTGTGTGCCGACACGGGGTCGGCACCTACCGTTCCGATGCGGGCCAGCCAGTGGCCGGCCGTTGCATCAGAAGTCCATACCGCCCATGCCGCCCATGCCACCCATGCCGCCGCCAGCTGCGCCAGCGCCGTCATCCTTCTTCGGGGCTTCGGCAACCATTGCTTCGGTGGTGATCATCAGGCCGGCGATCGAGGCGGCGTTCTGCAGCGCCGAACGGGTCACCTTGGTCGGGTCCAGGATGCCGAATTCCAGCATGTCGCCGAATTCGCCGGTGGCGGCGTTGTAGCCGTAGCTGCCGGTGCCTTCCTTGACCTTGTTGACGATCACGGACGGCTCTTCGCCAGCGTTGGCGACGATTTCGCGCAGCGGGGCTTCCATCGCGCGCAGGGCGATCTGGATGCCGTGGTTCTGGTCTTCGTTGGCACCCTTCAGGCCGGCCAGCGCGGTGACCGCACGGACCAGGGCAACGCCGCCGCCCGGGACCACGCCTTCTTCAACGGCTGCACGGGTAGCGTGCAGGGCGTCGTCGACGCGATCCTTCTTTTCCTTCATTTCGATTTCGGTCGAGGCACCGACCTTGATCACGGCCACGCCGCCGGCCAGCTTGGCCACGCGTTCCTGCAGCTTTTCGCGGTCGTAATCCGACGAGGTGTCTTCGATCTGGGTCTTGATCTGGGTCACGCGCGCTTCGATGTTGGCCTTCTCGCCGGCGCCATCGATGATCGTGGTGTTTTCCTTGGAGACCTGCACCTTCTTGGCGCGGCCCAGGTCCTTGATCGTCGCCTTTTCCAGCGACAGACCAATTTCCTCGGAGATCACGGTACCGCCGGTCAGCACGGCCATGTCTTCCAGCATCGCCTTGCGACGGTCGCCGAAGCCCGGTGCCTTGACGGCCACGACCTTGACGATGCCACGGATGGTGTTGACCACCAGGGTCGCCAGCGCTTCGCCTTCGATGTCTTCGGCGATGATCAGCAGCGGCTTGCCGGCCTTGGCGACGCCTTCCAGCACGGGCAGCAGGTCGCGCACGTTGGAGATCTTCTTGTCGTGCAGCAGCACGTACGGATCGTCCAGGTCAGCGGTCTGCGACTGCTGGTTGTTGATGAAGTACGGGGACAGGTAGCCGCGGTCGAACTGCATGCCTTCGACGACGTCCAGCTCGTTGTCCAGGCCCGAGCCTTCTTCAACGGTGATGACGCCTTCCTTGGTCACGCGGCGCATCGCTTCGGCGATGATGTTGCCGATCGACTCGTCCGAGTTGGCCGAGATCGTACCGACCTGGGCAATGGCCTTGTCGTCGGCGGTCGGCTTGGAGATGTTCTTCAGCTCGGCGACGGCGGCGATCACGGCCTTGTCGATACCGCGCTTGAGGTCCATCGGGTTCATGCCGGCAGCAACGGCCTTGGCGCCTTCGCGGATCAGGGCCTGGGCCAGCACGGTGGCGGTGGTGGTGCCGTCGCCGGCGTCGTCGTTGGTACGCGACGCGACTTCCTTCACCATCTGCGCGCCCATGTTCTCGAACTTGTCAGCCAGTTCGATTTCCTTGGCGACGGACACGCCGTCCTTGGTGATGGTCGGGGCGCCGAAGCTCTTCTCGAGCACGACGTTGCGGCCCTTCGGGCCCAGGGTGGCCTTGACGGCATTGGCGAGCACGTTGACGCCGCGCACCATGCGCGAACGGGCGTCTTCACCGAAACGGATATCTTTGGCAGCCATTAGCTCTTACCTCAAATGATTGGGTTGGATCAGGTGGACCGGGCGCGACGAACTCAGCCGACGATGGCGAGGATGTCGTCTTCGCGCAGGACCTTGAACTCGATGCCTTCGGACTTGTAGCTGCTGCCGGCGTACTGGCCGTAGATGACCTTGTCACCGACCTTCAGCGACGGCGCGCGGACGCTGCCGTTGTCCAGCGGCTTGCCCGGGCCCACGGCCACGACTTCACCCTTGGTGGACTTTTCCTTGGCGGAATCGGGAATCACGATGCCACCGGCGGAGATTTCGTCGGCTTCGATCGGCTTGACCACAACGCGGTCGTGAAGCGGCTTGATGCTCATGTGAGACCTCTTAAGTTATTGATTGGTCTGGAAAAGTCTGGCGATGTTAGCACTCGCACAAGGCGACTGCCAGCACCGCTCACGAAAAAACCCGACAGTGCGGGACAGGGCAGAGATGGTGCTGCCCCCCGCCCTTTCAAGGGGGGCCGCCCGGAAATTTCGATTCTTGACGCACGTCGCATAAGTGGGGGCCGAATACGACACATTGATAGATGTGTCATTTGGATTGGTTAGATTCGGCCAGCAATTCCCAATCACAAGGAGCCGTAGATGAGGTTGCTCACCCCGCTGTCCCTGGGCTGCCTGCTGGCGCTCGCCGCCGGCACCGCCCGGGCCGATGTGTTCATCAATGAACTGCATTACGACGACAGTACCCCCGCCGGCGATGTCGGCGAGGCCATCGAAGTCGTCGCCACCGCCGGGGAGAACCTGGCCGACTACCGGCTGTACCTGTACAACGGCAGCACCCCGTCGGCGGCCACGGTCTACGCCAACAACCCGGTGCCGGCCGGCACCGCCGCCGGCTGCGGCAGCGCCACCCTGGCCACCGTCACCTACCCCAGCAACGGCCTGCAGAACGGCCCCAACGACGGCATCGCGCTGGTCGACGCCAGCGGCAAGGTGGTGCAGTTCATCAGCTACGAGGGCACCATCACCGCCTCGGGCGGGCCGGCGGCCGGCCTGACCAGCCAGAACATCCCGGTCAGCGAGACCAACAGCACCGCCCCCGGCACCTCCCTGCAGCTCACCGGCAGCGGCAGCCAGTACGCCCACTTCACCTGGGCCGCCTCGGCCACGCAGACCTTCGGCGCCTGCAACAACGGCCAGACCTTCAGCGGCGGCGGCAGCACCGGCCCCAACACCCCTCCGTCGGTGCGCGCCACCACCCCCGAGCAGGGCGCCACCACCTTCCCGGCGGCCGCCGACCTGAGCGTCACTTTCAGCGAGCCGGTCACCCTGGCCAGCGGCGCCTTCGTGCTCAGCTGCGGCCAGTCCGGCACCGTGCCGTTGAGCCATGCCACCAGCGGGTCGCGCTTCACCCTCTCCACCAACACCGCGCTGGTCGCCGGCGAGGCCTGCCGCTTCGACATCCGCGCCACCCGCATCACCGATGCCCAGGGCGCCCGCCCGGCGGCAGACACCCGCATCGCCTTCACCGTTGCCACCACCACCGGCAACCCCGATCCGGGCAATCCGGACCCGGGCACGCCGGGTGCGTACTACTCGCGGGTCAACACCTCCAGCCCGAGCCAGCTGCGCTGCTCGCTGCATGAAACCATCAAGGGCCACACCGCCTATCCGTACAGCGGCTCGGGCACCAGCACCTGGACCATCCTGGAGATCGCCGACGAGGATCCCAACAACAGCGGCAAGATCCTGGACGCCTACCGCAACCGCAGCTACACCAAGGTCAGCGGCCGCGCGGGCACCGGCAGCGGGCTGACCTACAACCGCGAGCACACCTGGCCCAACTCGCTCGGCTTTGCCAGCACCACCGGTGACAAGGGCCTGCCGTATGCGCCCTATACCGACACCCACATGCTGTACCTGACCGATGCGCAGTGGAACGCCGACCGCGGCAACAAGCCGTTCGGCAAGTGCGACAGCAACTGCGGCGAGCGTGCGACCGAGTCCAACAACGGCTTCGGCGGCGGCAGCGGCGGCTACCCGGGCAACTCCAACTGGGTGCGCACGCCGGACGGCAATGGCGGCACCTTCGAAGTCTGGGGCCACCGCAAGGGCGACATGGCGCGGGCGGTGATGTACATGGCAATCCGCTACGAAGGCGGCAAGGACGCCAAGACCGGCCAGTCCGAGCCGGACCTGGAGCTGACCGACGACCGCAGCAAGATCGTCAAAACCTCCGCCTCGCCGGCGTACATGGGCCTGCTTTCGACCCTGATCGACTGGCACCTGTCCGACCCGCCGGATGCGGCCGAACGCGCCCGCAACGAGGTGATCTACAGCTTCCAGGGCAACCGCAACCCGTTCATCGACCACCCCGAGTGGGCCACCCCGGCCCTGTTCACCTCGGCCAAGCCGGCGACCTGCCAGTTGGCGAACTGAGGTATCCAGGGGTGCCGGCC
>NZ_JBMOWY010000082.1:0-36390 GCF_049310345.1 Stenotrophomonas sp. GZD-301
CGGGACCGTCCAAAACATGGATGTTTTGGACGAGCCCCCAGGGATGGGTTCACGGCGTGTCCCGGTCAGGGCTATCCGGTGCCCGCCTCCCATAGCAACCGCGGCGCCGCGCCTTTGACTCAGCGCCCACAACAAAAAACGCGACAACAGGTCACCCTGTTGCCGCGTTCGGAGAGAGGCTGTTGCGGGTCAGAACGTGACGCTGATACCGGCCACCGGGCCCTTGAATTCCTGCTTCAGGCCGATGGTGCCGTCGCTGCCCTTCTTGTCGGCATCGAGCTTGAACCAGTCGTAGCCGGCGAAGAGGCCGAAGTTCTGGGTGAGGCGGTAATCGACGATGGCATTGGCGCGGCTCAGGTCGCCCTTGTAGTCGTCGAAGTTGCCCCAGTCGGTGTTCAGGTACTGGCCCTGGAAGGTGATCATCCACTTTTCCGACGGGGTGAAGCTCAGGCGCGCACCGACCACCGGCGCGACGCCGTCGGTCTTCTCATCCAGGAAACGGCCCTGGTACAGATCGCCCACGTCGGCGTAGGCCTTGGTGCTGACCTTGGCGTATTCGGCACCGATCTGCAGGCCCAGGTCGAACTTGTCGGTATCCACCACCGAGTAGTCGTACACCAGGCTTGCCACCTGATACTTCAGTTCGCCCTTGATGAAGCTGCCGGCCGGCACGTTGACGCCACCGAAGCTGATGCCGTCATCCAGCGTCTCGCGGCGATCCTTGTCGTACTTGAAGTAATTGAACAGCAGGCGCTGGCGGTTGCTGATGCGGAACATGCCGTCCACGCGCGGCTCCCATTCCTTGCCGCCGAGCTTGAAGTCCTCGTCGAAACCCACGTCCTGACCGGCCACATTGGTGTTGCCGCGGAGGGTGTTGTCCGAATCGATGTTCATCGCGCCCAGGCGCAGTGCGAAGCGGTCGTCGCCCTCGGCAGCGCTGGCGGTCTCGGCGTGGGTGATCGCAGCCACGGCCAGCGGCAGGGCGAGGAGGGAAAGCATCAGGCGCATCGGTGTGTGTCCTTGCAGTGATTCATTGATGTGGAATCACTGTGCCCAGACCGGCGTCCACCATTCGTGAACGTATGGTGGACGCTGTGTGTACCGTTCATGCGCGCGCGATGACCGCCGGTCCGGCGGTATGGCCGTAACCGGTGTCCGTTGGCGTTCAGGCGCCGGGCAGGGCAGGGACCTCGTGGGCGGTCGACCACCCCTGCAACGAAAAAGGGTGACCCCGAGAGGGCTTCGGGGTCACCCGGTGTTGGCCTGCTCGCGGGACGCCGACGAGGATTCAGGAGCAGGCTGATCGATCAGACCGGGGGTTGCGACCAAAGTTCAATATGCTGCACCGCGTCATCGCCGGGGCCTAAGCTGACGGGATTGGACCGTTGGTGGAACAGGCGTCGAGCCGGGTCCAACGGCGTGCTCACATCCGGGATGAACAGGGACCGGTTGTCTCTCAAATTGTCCCATTGCTATAATTTGGCGGCTCGACGAGGCGTTTGCTTGCGGCCTCGGCCTTTCCTACTCACAACCATGCAGGACATTCACGTGCTGAACTCCGTTGACGCGGGTCGGCGACTGATGCTGCGCGCAGCGGTTTACCCGCTCGCTGCAGTGGCTGTCCTGGCTCTGGCCCTGCTCCTGTGGGGTGGCCCGAAGGCAGCCCTGGGGGCGCTGCTCTCCGGCGTGGCGGTTTCGGCGGCCGGCTGGGTGGCGGCGCGGATGGCCCTGGGTGGCGGCGTGCAGGCAGCAGGTTCGGCGATGACCCGCCTGATCCTGGCGGTAGTGGCAAAGTGGGTGCTCGTATTCGGCGTCCTGATGGTGGGGTTCCTGGTCTTCAAGCTGCCTGCATTGGCGCTGCTGGCCGGTATCGCCGTCGGGTTGATGTTCCAGGTCCTGGCTCTGGCCAGGCGCTGATCCAATTTATTTAACTCAAGGTTCCGGACACATGGCAGGCGAGGCGCTAACTCCCACCTCCTACATCCAACATCACCTGCAGAATCTTGTGGTGATGCGTGACAGCCCGTGGGCGTTGCATCTGGATACTCTCGCCACCTCGGTCCTGATGGGCCTGGTCATGGTGTTCGGCTTCTGGCTGGCCACGCGCAAGGCCACCGCCGGGGTTCCGGGCAAGTGGCAGGCGTTCGTCGAGATCTGCCTGGAGTTCGTTGACCGCCAGGCCAAGGACACCTACCACGGCACCAGCAAGCTGGTGACCCCGATCGCGATCACGATCTTCTTCTGGATCCTCCTGATGAACCTCATCAAGATGATCCCGGCCGATTTCATCGGTTTCCCGATGAACGCCTTCACCGAGTGGGCGGCAGGCCAGATGGGCGCTGCCCATCCGCACGACTACGCTTTCTGGAAGCCGGTCCCGACCGCCGACGTCAATGCCACCCTCGGCATGTCGATCAGCGTGTTCTTCCTGATGCTGTTCTTCGGCCTGCGTTCCAAGGGCCTGGGTGGCTTCACCAAGGAATTCCTGACCGCGCCGTTCGGCAAGTGGATGCTGCCGTTCAACCTGATCCTCAACATCGTCGAGTGGCTGAGCAAGCCGATTTCGCTGGCGATGCGACTGTTCGGCAACATGTTCGGCGGTGAGATCGTCTTCCTGCTGATCTGGGTGCTGGGCGGTGCCGGTATCGCCGGTGCCATCGCAGGCGGTGCATTCGGCCTGGGCTGGATGCTGTTCCACCTGCTGGTGATTCCGCTGCAGGCGTTCATCTTCATGATGTTGTCCATCGTGTACCTGAGCCTGTCGGAAGACGCTCACTGAGTTCCGCTTCACCCTTCATCCGTTTGTTTCTAAACCCTTAGCTATTCAAAGTTCCAGGAGAAAACCATGTACTTCGCCGTCCTGACCAACCTCGCCCAAGTCCAGAGCTCCACCGTCCTCGCCGTCGGCATCATGATCGGCCTGGCCGCGCTGGGTGCCGGTCTCGGTCTGGCCATCATGGCCGGTAAGTTCCTGGAATCGGCTGCCCGTCAGCCGGAACTGATTCCGGTTCTGCAGGTCCGCATGTTCATCACCGCCGGCCTGATCGACGCCGCGTTCATCATCTCGGTCGCCGTCGGCCTGCTGCTGGCCTTCGCCAACCCGATGATCGGCGAGTTCGTTGCACGCCTGCCGCAGGTTGCTGGTTAATCCAGCAACAGCGAAACGATCAGGCGCCTTGTGCGCCTGATCGCGGATGAAGGATCGGATGCGCCGCCAAGGCGGCCCATCCACCCCGTCACCCCCGATTGAGCGAACCCCATGGATATCGGTTTTACCCTCGTTGCCCAGGGACTGGCGTTTGCCGGTCTGATCTGGATCATCGCGACCAAGATCTGGCCGCCGCTGATGAACGCCATCGAAGAGCGTCAGCAGAAGATCGCTGAAGGCCTCGCCGCTGCCGACCGCAGCCAGAAAGATCTGGCCCAGGCGCAGGAAAAGGTCAACGATGCCCTGAAGGATGCGCGCACCAAGGCCAACGAGATCATCGATCAGGCCCATGCCCGCGCCAACCAGATCGTTGATGCTGCCAAGAACGAAGCCATCGTCGAAGCCAACCGCCAGAAAGATCTGGCCCACGCCGAGATCGAAGCTGCCGCCAACCGTGCCCGTGAAGATCTGCGCAAGCAGGTGTCCGCGCTGGCCGTGAGCGGTGCCGAAAAGCTGCTCAAGCGCGAAATCGACGCCAACGCCCACAAGGCGCTGCTCGACGAGCTGGCATCGGAGATCTGATCGATGAGCCAGGCCCTCACGCTTGCACGCCCGTATGCCCGCGCCGCGTTCGCGACCGCGCGCGACGAAGGCACGTTCGCGCCGTGGTCGGACGCGCTTGCGTTCTCCGCCCACGTAGCTGCCGACCCGCGCGTGGCGGCCCTGCTGTCGAACCCGGAACTGGAGCGCGACGATGCCGTCGCGTTGCTGGCGCCGGAATCGGCCGGCGAGACCTTCGGTCGCTTCCTGGCCATCCTGGCCGAGGCGCATCGCCTGCCGCTGCTGCCGGAAATCGCCGGCATGTACGACCAGCTGCGCGCCGAAGCGGAACACGTGGTCAAGGCCACGGTGACGTCCGCCACTGAACTGTCCGCATCGGAACTGGACGCCATCAAGGCCGCGCTGCGCAAGCGCTTCGGCCGCGAAGTGGAGGTGGCGACCGCCGTCGACGCGTCGCTGATCGGTGGTGCCGTGATCGATGCCGGCGACGTGGTGATCGATGGCTCGCTCAAGGGCAAGCTGTCGCGCCTGCAGACCGCGCTCGCTAACTGAATTCATTTAACGTCCGGCTTGACCGCCGGCACTAGGACTTGACGATGGCAACCACGCTCAACCCCTCCGAAATCAGCGAACTGATCAAGAACCGCATCGAGAAGGTCAAGCTGGCCGCGGAATCGCGCAACGAAGGCACCGTGACCAGCGTGTCCGACGGCATCGTGCGCATCTTCGGTCTGGCCGACGTGATGCAGGGCGAAATGATCGAACTGCCGAACAACACCTTCGCCCTGGCCCTGAACCTGGAGCGCGACTCGGTCGGCGCCGTGGTGCTGGGTGGCTACGAGCACCTGCGCGAAGGCGATGTCGCCAAGACCACCGGCCGCATCCTGGAAGTGCCGGTCGGTCCGGAAATGCTGGGCCGCGTGGTGAACGCGCTCGGTGAGCCGATCGACGGCAAGGGTCCGATCGCCGCGCAGACCACCGCACCGGTGGAGCGTGTGGCCCCGGGCGTGATCTGGCGCAAGTCGGTCGACCAGCCGGTGCAGACCGGTTACAAGTCCGTCGACTCGATGATCCCGATCGGCCGCGGCCAGCGCGAGCTGGTCATCGGTGACCGCCAGACCGGCAAGACCGCCCTGGCCATCGATGCGGTGATCAACCAGAAGGACACCGGCATCAAGTGCGTGTACGTCGCGATCGGCCAGAAGGCCTCGACCGTGGCCAACATCGTGCGCAAGCTGGAAGAAAACGGCGCCCTGGCCCACACCGTGGTCGTGGCCGCCACCGCGTCCGAATCGGCCGCCATGCAGTACATCAGCGCCTACTCGGGCTGCACCATGGGTGAGTACTTCATGGACCGCGGCGAAGACGCGCTGATCGTGTACGACGATCTGTCCAAGCAGGCCGTGGCCTACCGCCAGATCTCGCTGCTGCTGAAGCGTCCGCCGGGCCGTGAAGCCTACCCGGGCGACGTGTTCTACCTGCACTCCCGCCTGCTCGAGCGCGCAGCTCGCGTGTCCGAAGAGTATGTCGAGAAGTTCACCAACGGCGCCGTCAAGGGCAAGACCGGCTCGCTCACCGCGCTGCCGATCATCGAAACCCAGGCGGGCGACGTCTCGGCCTTCGTGCCGACCAACGTGATCTCGATCACCGACGGCCAGATCTTCCTGGAAACCGATCTGTTCAACTCGGGCATCCGCCCGGCCGTGAACGCCGGTATCTCGGTGTCGCGCGTCGGTGGTGCGGCCCAGACCAAGATCATCAAGAAGCTGTCCGGCGGCATCCGTATCTCGCTGGCCCAGTACCGTGAGCTGGCGGCCTTCGCGCAGTTCGCCTCGGATCTGGACGAAGCCACCCGCAAGCAGCTGGAGCGCGGTCAGCGCGTCACCGAGCTGATGAAGCAGAAGCAGTACGCCCCGATGTCGATCGCCAATCAGGCACTGTCGATCTACGCCGTCAACGAGGGTTACCTCGACGACGTGCCGGTCAACAAGCTGCTGGCCTTCGAAGAAGGCCTGCACGCGCACTTCGCCAACACCCAGGGCGAGCTGATCGGCAAGGTCAACGCCACCGGCGGTTGGGACAACGACATCGAAGCTGCCTTCAAGAAGGGCATCGCCGAGTTCAAGACCACCGGCAGCTGGTAAGACGAACGTGCGGCGGGGCTCTGCCCCGCCTCACCGTTGAATGCAGCGGGGCTGAGCCCCGCTCTACGGGAATCAAAGATGGCAAGCGGACGCGAAATCAAAACCAAGATCAAGAGCGTGCAGAACACCCGCAAGGTGACGCGCGCGCTCGAAATGGTCTCGGCTTCCAAAATCCGCAAGGCGCAGGAGCGGATGAAGACGTCGCGTCCGTATGCGCAGGCGATGAAGCAGGTGATCGGCCACCTGGCGCAGGCCAGCACCGACTACCAGCATCCGTTCCTGGTCCAGCGCGATGAAGTGAAGCGCGTGGGTTACATCGTGGTCTCTTCCGACCGCGGCCTGGCCGGCGGCCTGAACAACAACCTGTTCCGCAAAATGCTCGGCGAAGTCCGCGAGTGGCAGGACAAGGGCGCCGAGATCGACGTGGTGACCATCGGCCAGAAGGCATCCACCTTCTTCCGCCGGGTCAAGGTCAACATGGTCGGTACCGTCACCCACATGGGCGATGTGCCGCACCTGGAACAGCTGATCGGCGTGATCAAGGTGATGCTCGATGCATTCACCGAGGGCAAGGTCGACCGCGTGTACCTGGTCTACAACCGCTTCATCAACACGATGACCCAGAAGGCCAGCTTCGACCAGCTGCTGCCGTTGCCGGCCGCTGAAAAGCAGGTCGCGCACCACGACTGGGACTACCTGTACGAACCCGACGCCGCGACCGTGCTGGAGCACGTGATGACGCGTTACGTCGAATCGCTGGTGTACCAGGCTGTACTGGAAAACGTGGCCTCCGAGCATGCGGCACGCATGGTCGCGATGAAGTCGGCCAGCGACAACGCGAACAAGCTGATCGGAACCCTGCAGCTCGTCTACAACAAGGCGCGCCAGGCAGCGATCACCCAGGAAATTTCGGAAATCGTCGGCGGCGCGGCAGCAGTCTGACGCGCGCAGTCAAAGCATTTAATTTAGAGGATGCAGCAATGAGTCAGGGCAAGATCGTTCAGATCATCGGCGCCGTCGTCGACGTGGAATTCCCCCGCGAGTCGGTGCCGAAGGTGTACCACGCGCTGAAGGTGGACAACACCGAAATCACGCTGGAAGTGCAGCAGCAGCTGGGTGACGGCGTGGTCCGCTGCATCGCGCTGGGCTCCACCGACGGCCTGAAGCGCAACCTGGTTGCCACCAACACCGAACGCGCCATCTCGGTGCCGGTCGGTGCAGGCACCCTGGGCCGCATCATGGACGTGCTGGGCCGTCCGATCGACGAAGCCGGCCCGGTGGCCGCCAGCGACAGCTGGGAAATCCACCGCGAAGCCCCGTCGTACGAAGACCAGTCCCCGGCCACCGAACTGCTGGAAACCGGCATCAAGGTCATCGACCTGATGTGCCCGTTCGCCAAGGGCGGCAAGGTCGGCCTGTTCGGCGGCGCCGGCGTCGGCAAGACCGTCAACATGATGGAACTGATCAACAACATCGCCAAGGCGCACAGCGGTCTGTCCGTGTTCGCTGGCGTGGGTGAGCGTACCCGTGAGGGCAACGACTTCTACCACGAGATGAAGGACTCCAACGTCCTGGACAAGGTCGCGATGGTGTACGGCCAGATGAACGAGCCGCCGGGCAACCGCCTGCGCGTCGCGCTGACCGGCCTGACGATGGCCGAGTACTTCCGCGACGAGAAGGACGAAAACGGCAAGGGCAAGGACGTGCTGCTGTTCGTCGACAACATCTACCGCTACACCCTGGCCGGTACCGAAGTGTCGGCACTGCTGGGTCGTATGCCGTCGGCCGTGGGCTACCAGCCGACCCTGGCCGAGGAAATGGGCGTCCTGCAGGAGCGCATCACCTCGACCAAGAACGGTTCGATCACCTCGATCCAGGCCGTGTACGTGCCCGCGGATGACTTGACCGATCCGTCGCCGGCGACCACCTTCGCGCACTTGGACTCGACCGTGACCCTGTCGCGTTCGATCGCCTCGCTGGGTATCTACCCGGCCGTCGATCCGCTGGACTCCACCAGCCGCCAGATGGACCCGCTGGTCATTGGCCACGAGCATTACGACACCGCCCAGCGCGTCCAGCAGACCTTGCAGAAGTACAAGGAACTGAAGGACATCATCGCCATCCTGGGCATGGACGAACTGTCCGAAGAAGACAAGCAGGCCGTGTCGCGCGCCCGCAAGATCGAGCGCTTCTTCAGCCAGCCGTTCCACGTGGCCGAAGTGTTCACCGGTTCGCCGGGCAAGTACGTGTCGCTGAAGGACACCATCCGTGGCTTCAAGGCCATCGTCGATGGCGAATACGACCACCTGCCGGAACAGGCGTTCTACATGGTCGGCAGCATCGAAGAAGCGGTCGAGAAGGCCAAGAAGATGGCCGAAAAGGCCTGATGCGGCAGGGACGGGCATGGCCCGTCCCGACCGTGACACGGGGTGGGCCCAGGCCCACCGCTGCGGAAAACCTGCGGTGGGTTCAACCCGCCCCCTAGCGAAGAGAGTTTCATGAGCACCATCCGTTGCGACATCGTCAGCGCCGAGCAGGAAATCTTCCGTGGCGAGGCTACCCTGGTCGTGGCCACCGGTGAGCTGGGCGAACTGGGCATCGCGCCCAAGCACGCCCCGCTGATCACGCGCCTCAAGCCGGGCAAGGTGGTGGTGACCACGCCGAGCGGCGAGCAGCTGGATTTCGCCATTTCCGGCGGCATCCTCGAAGTGCAGCCGCAGGTGGTGACCGTGCTGGCCGACACCGCGATCCGCGCACAGGACATCGATGAAGCCTCGGTCCGCAAGGCCAAGGAAGAAGCCGAGCGCATCCTGGCCAACCGTGGCGAAGCGATGGAAGTGGCCGAAGCCCAGCAGCGTCTGGCTGAAGTCACTGCCCAGCTGCAGGCCCTTGAACGCCTGCGCAAGAATCTGAAGCACTAAGCGGTAGGGCGCGACGGCGCCCGCTGCGAAGGGAGAACGCCGGCTTGCCGGCGTTTTTTTTTGTCAGCGGTAGACCACGTGCCGCAGCAGGACGAAGGACACCGTGGCCAGCGCGGCCTCGACCACCGGTTTGGCCAGCCACGCATTGCGCAGGCCCAGGTGGGTGGCCACCAGGGCGACCAGTACCGTACTGATGGCCGTCAGCAGCAGCCAGACCGCCAGGAAGCGCGCGAAGCGGCGCCACCCCAGGCGCTGCCGCCCCTGTTCGGCAAACGTATAGCGGCCATTGAGCCAGAAGCCGAGCAGCATCCCGCCGACGCGGCCGATCAGGTTGCCCGGCACCGTGGGCACACCGAGCGCGGTGGCGGCCACGAACAGCGCCCAGTCCAGCGCCAGCTGGAGCAGGCCGATGGCGAGATAGCTGCTGCCCTGGCGGATCAGGCTCACGGAGTGTTTCGCGCGGAAGGAGTCCACATGTTAACGAGCGTGGCACTAGAATTCCCTTCTACGATTCCCTGGAACGCGATCCACCATGACCCAGCCCCTGCACGTCATCATCCTGGCCGCCGGCGCCGGCAAGCGCATGAAGTCGGCGCTGCCCAAAGTGCTGCAGCCGATCGCCGGGCAACCCATGCTTGCCCACGTGATCGACGCGGCGCGCGAGCTGCAGCCGGCCGCCATCCATGTCGTCTACGGGCACGGCGGCGAGGCCGTGCAGCGTGCCTTCGCCGACCAGCCCGACCTGCGCTGGGCCGAGCAGTCGCGGCAGCTGGGCACCGGTCATGCGGTGCTGCAGGCGATGCCCGAGGTGCCCGATGCGGCCACCGTGCTGGTGCTGTACGGCGATGTGCCGCTGATCCGCGCCGATACGCTGCGCCACCTGCTGTCCCAGCCCGGGCGGCTGGCGGTGCTGGTGGCCGAAGTGGCCAATCCCACCGGCTATGGCCGCATCGTGCGCAATGCCGAAGGCAAGGTCGCCGCGATCGTTGAACAGAAGGACGCCAGCGACGAGCAGCGCGCCATCCGCACCATCAACACCGGGATCATCACCGCCGAGTCCACCGCACTGCGTCGTTGGCTGTCCCAGCTCTCCAATGCCAACGCGCAGGGCGAGTACTACCTGACCGACGTGTTCGCGGCGGCGGCCGGCGACTACACCCCGGCCGAGATGGCGTTCGTGCACGACGCGCAGGAAGCCGAAGGTGCCAACGACCCGTGGCAGCTGTCCCAGCTCGAGCGCGCGTGGCAGCTGCGCGCGGTGCGTGCGCTGTGCGCCCAGGGCGCGCGCGTGCTGGACCCGGCGCGCCTGGACATCCGCGGCACGGTGCGTGTGGGCAGCGACGTGCAGATCGACGTCAACGTGATCCTGGAAGGCGACGTGGTGCTGGGGGATGGCGTCAGCATCGGCGCGTTCACCCGGCTCAAGGACGTCACGCTCGCTGCCGGCACCGTGGTCAAGCCGCATTGCGACCTGGACGGGGTGGTCAGCGAGGGCGCGGCCGACATCGGTCCGTTCGCGCGCCTGCGTCCCGGCACGGTGCTTGCCGAAGGTTCGCACGTGGGCAACTTCGTGGAGACCAAGAAAGTGGTGCTGGGCGCGGGCAGCAAGGCCAACCACCTGACCTATCTGGGTGATGCGGTGATCGGCAGCAAGGTCAACATCGGCGCCGGCACCATCACCTGCAACTACGACGGCGTGAACAAGTCGCAGACCACCATCGGCGACCACGCCTTCATCGGCTCCAACAGTTCGCTGGTGGCGCCGGTGGAGATCGGGCAGGGCGCCACCATCGCGGCCGGTTCGGTGATCACCCGCGCGGCGCCGGAGGGCAAGTTGACCGTGGCGCGCGCGCGCCAGGAAACCATTGATGGCTGGAAGCGGCCGGTGAAGCGATAAGGCGTGACGACCAACGGTCGTCACCCACCATTGCCGTGACGACCAACGGTCGTCACCCACCGGAAAGGCCTGACGACCAGCGGTCGTCACCCACCAGTTACATGGGCAGGAAGATCGCCACGCACAGACCGCCTTCGCGGCGGTTCTGCAGCGAGATGCGGCCGCCGTGTGCCTCGACGATCTCGCGCGTGAGCGCCAGGCCCAGGCCGGTGCCGTTGCGCTTGGTCGAGTAGAACGGCATCAGCGCGTTCTGCAGCACCGCCTCGTTCATTCCCTTGCCGCGGTCCAGGACTTCCAGTCGCAGCCACTGCGGCAGGCGGGTCAGCCGCAGCTCGACATCGTCGTTGGGCGGCTCGGCTTCGCTGCAGGCTTCGTGCGCGTTCTTGAGCAGGTTGAGCAGCGCCTGGCCCAGCTGGGCGATGTCCACCCGGCTGTGCAGGTCGTCGGCAATGGGCTCCATGCGGAACGGAATCTGGTGCTGCAGGCTGGTCAGGAACTGCAGCCACTGCACGTTCTGCAGCTGCGGCTGCGGCAGCTTGGCGAAGCGTGCGTAGCCCCGGATGAACCCCTCCAGATGCCGGGCGCGGTCTTCGATGGTGGCGAACACTTCCTCCAGCCGTTCGGTCTTGCCGCGCCGGACCAGTTCGCCGCCGGAATGCGCCAGCGAGGCGATCGGTGCCAGCGAGTTGTTGAGCTCGTGGCTGATCACCCGGATCACCTTCTTCCAGGTCTGCACTTCCTGCCGGCGCAGCTCGGCGGTGAGCAGGCGGATCAGCAGCAGATCGTGCGGGCGGCCGTTGAGGTGGAAGTTGCGCCGCGACAGGTGATAGACCTGCTCGTCGTCGTCCTCGTCGCCATCCTCTTCGTGCACCGCGAACAGGCTGTCGCCGCCGCGCTGGATGGCATCGCGCAGTTCCACCGGCATGGTCTCCAGCACGTCCTGCATGCGTTGGCCTTCCAGTTTCCAGCCGTTGTGCAGCAGCTTGCGCGCAGCCAGGTTGGAGAACACCACGCGCTGCTCGCCGTCGCCGCCATTGGCCAGCAGCAGCATCGACACCGGGGTGTTCTGCACCATCGTGTCCAGCAGCAGCTCACGTTGGACCAGGCCCTGGCGCTGCTCGCGCAGCACGTCGCCCAGCTCGCGGTGTGCCTGCACCAGGTCGCCGAGCTCGTCGTTGGACGGCCAGTAGATGCCGAAGTTGTACTCGCCGTCGCGGTAACTGCTGGTGGTGCCCGACAGCGCGCGCAGCAGCGAGCGGATCGGTGCGGTGGCGCGGCGCAGGCTCCACCACATCAGCGACAGCAGCACCACAGTGGAGATCGCGGTCACCGCCCAGCCGTGGTCCAGCCAGAACGCCAGATACCACGGGAAGGCGGCAGCCAGTGCAAGCACCGGCAGCAGGCGCAGGAACAGCCGGAAGGTGAATGAGCGCCGCTTCATTCGCGTGGGATGCCGTAGCGGTCCATGCGCCGGTACAGCGCCTGGCGGCTGAGCCCGAGTTCGGCGGCGGTCTGGGCGATGATGCCGTGGTTGTGGGCCAGCGCCGTTTCGATCCGGCTGCGATCCGGATCCACTGTCGGGCTTGCGGCGCGCGGCGCTGCGGCACGCGGCAGATTGAGGTCGCCGGCCTCGATGCGAGGGCCCATCGCCAGCAGGTCGGCGCGTTGCAGCACGTTGCGCAGTTCACGCACGTTGCCCGGCCAGCCGTGGCGCTGCAGCGCGGTGGCCGCAGCGGTGGACAGCGGCTTGCCACTGTCCAGGAAACGTTCGGCCAGCGGCAGGATGTCGCCGGGCCGCTCGGCCAGCGGCGGCAGCGCCAGCTCGACGGTATTGAGGCGGTAGTACAGATCCTCGCGGAACTGACCGTCGCGGATCATGGCCGGCAGGTCGGCGTTGGTGGCGCTGATCACACGCACCTTGACCTGGCGTTCGCGGTTGGAGCCCAGGCGTTCGAAGCGCCCGGTCTCGAGCACGCGCAGCAGCTTCATCTGCCCGCCCAGCGACAGGTTGCCGATCTCGTCCAGGAACAGGGTGCCGCCGTCGGCGGCCTCGAACTTGCCTTCGCGCGCCTTGTTGGCACCGGTGTAGGCACCCGCTTCGGCACCGAACAGCTCGGCCTCGATCAGCTCGGACGGAATCGCACCGCAGTTCAGCGCGACGAACGGGCCCTTGGCGACCAGCGAGTTGGCCTGGATGATCTCGGCGATCTTCTCCTTGCCGGCTCCATTGGGGCCGGTGATCAGTACCGGCAGCGCCGAGCGGGCGACCTGGCACGCCAGGTTCACCACGCGTTCGCTGGCCGGGTCGGCGACCACCGCGCCACGCAGGTCGTAGCGCGACTCCAGCGCCGAGCGGTCGCGCTGTTCGCGCTCGCGCCGGCGGTCCAGTTCGCGCCGCGTTTCGGAGAGTTCCAGCAGGTTGTTGACCGTGATCAGCAGCTTGCGGTCGTCCCACGGCTTGGCGAGATAGTCGGCGGCACCGGCCTTGACCAGATCCACCGCACTGCTCAGGTGGGTCCAGGCGGTCAGCAGGATCACCGGCAGATCGGGGTGGCGGGCGCGGATCTGCTCGAACAGCGCTTCGCCTTCCTCACCGGAGGTCGTGTCCTCGGTGAAGTTCATGTCCTGGATCACCAGATCCACCGGCTGCTGTTCCAGCAGGGCCAACCCGGCCTCGGGCGACAGCGCATGCAGCGCGTCGATGTCGTGCAGGGAGAACAGCACTTCCAGCGCGGTGCCGACGCTGGCGTTGTCGTCAATGATCAGAATCGAAGGCATGCGTCATCGAGGGCCGGTAAGTGGCATCAAGAGTACCGGAGCGCCGGGCCAACGGGCAGATGGCCCGGCGCGCGCCACGTCAGCCGCGCGGGCTGGGCGGCGCCGGCGGTGCCGGGGGCGTCGGCGCGTCGACAGGCACCACATTGCGCCACGCGGCGGTATTGACCTCCACGGTGGCCTCACTGCCGCGGCGCAGCACCGTCACCGGCAGCCGGCTGCGGCTGCTGCGGGCCAGCACCTCGGTCACATCGTCGATCCGCCGGACCGGCCTGCCGTCCACGCGCAGAATCCGGTCGCCGCTGCGGACGCCGAAAAAGCCGTCCGGTTCGGTGGTGGTGACGCGCACGATGCCGTTGCTGGCATCCACCACCAGATGGTGGCCGGTGTCGCGCCACTCCAGGCGCGCGGTATCGGTCTGGCTGGCGGCCAGCGCGGGGGCGCTGGCCAGCAGAAGGCTCAACAGCAGGGTCGTGATACGGGTCTGGCGCATGTCAGGCACTCCGGGTGGCAACGGCGGGGGGAACGGCGGCGGCGCGGCGTGCCGGGCCGAATACGGCGATCTGGCCGAGCAGCCACAGCAGCACCGCACCGATCGGCAGGTAGCTGATGGGCATGCGCGGCAGCTCGTAGTTGTTCATCAGGTACAGATTGATCGTGTAGGCCATCAGCATGCCCAGCACGATGCCGACCGTGGCCAGCAGGAAATTCTCGGTCTGGAAGTAGCGCAGGATCTGGCTGCGGGTCGCGCCAAGCGCACGACGGATGCCGATCTGCTTGGTCCGTTGCTGCACCCAGAAGCTGGCCAGGCCGACGATGCCCAGCGCGGTCACCACCAGCAGCGCCACGCACACCGTGATCAGCAGGCCGACCATCGCACGGTCGTTGGCGAAGTACTTCTGGCGTTGTTCCTCGTAGCTGTACTTGCCACGGACCAGGCGGCTCGAATCCACCCGCTCCAATGCGGCGACGGAGGCCTTGATCACCTCATCCCGGCGCGACGGATCGGTCACCCGGATCAGGTAGAAGCCTTCCTCATAGGTGGTGCGCAGCGGCAGTACGATGGAGTACTGCATGTCGCCGTCACGCGAGGTGGGACGGGCCAGCACTTTGACGATGCCGATGATGCGAAGCGGCATCGAGCCACTGTAGACCGTCTTGCCCAGTGCGTCGCCGCCGGGAAACATCTTGTCGGCGATCGCCTTGGTCACCACCACGGACGAGCCGGTTTTCTCGGTCGTCTCATCGGCCATTGCCTCTTCCGCGTCGCGATACTCGTCGCTCTGGAAATCGCGGCCGGCGATCACCTCCACGCCCAGCGTATCCAGCGCGCCTTCGCGGGCGAAGTACTGCGAGGTGCTCAGCGTCGGGCGCTCCTGATTGGGGACCAGGCCGAGGCTGGTGTTCCAGGAGCTGTTGCGGAACGGGATCTGGTTCAGGGTGGTGGCGCTCTTGACCCCGGCAGTGGCACGCAGCGCGGCCAGGTCCTCACGGGTGCGCGCGGCGGCGTTGACCTGGGGGCCGATGCCGCCCAGCCGGATCTCGACCAGTTCGTTCTCGGCGATGCCGCTGGGTTGGTTGATCTTCTCGATGCGCTGGCCGATCAGGAACAACGCGTTGCAGACGATCGCGCAGGTCAGGGCGATCTCCAGCACGATAAGTGCCGCGGCGGTCTTGTGCCGGCGCAGGGTGGAGAGGATGGGACGGATATCCATGATGTGCTCCGGATCCTTACTGCGATTTGAGTTGGATGGCGGGCGTGACCTGCATGGCGCGCAGCGCCGGCAGGAACCCGGCCAGCAGGCTGGCGACCAGCGTCAGCGCGAAGGTCAGCAGCAGCATCTGCCCATCCAGCGTGGCCAGCTTGGCGTAGTCCACCGGCTGCTGCCGCACCGCATACAACCCCAGTGCCGCCAGACCCAGACCGAGCACGCCGCCGGCCAGACCGACCGTGCCGGCCTCGACCAGCGACTGCAGGAAGATCTGGCCACGGCTTGCGCCCAGTGCGCGACGCACGCCGATCTCGCCGCTTCGGCGCAGGAACTTGGCCAGCAGCAGGCCGACGGTGTTGATCAGGCAGACCAGCAGGAAGCCCATCGCCAGCCACAGCTGCAGGCGAACGTCGCCCGGCACCACCTGCTTGTAGTCCAGCCACTCCATGACATTGCGCAGGCGGACATTGTTGGGACGCTCGAAACGGCCGGCGGCGCGCTGCTGGTCGGAGTAGTTTTCCAGGTACCTGCGGTATTCCGCGGCCTGGCCGGGGTTCTCCAGTTCCACCCAGTACTGGATCCAGGTGCAGCTGGCGTTGGGGCCGGTCGGATCGGTTTCACTGCGGCGACCGAAACAGTCGATGCTGCCACTGCGGTCGAACTTCAGCTCGATGGCGGTGGAGAACGGCACGAACACATCTTCACTGTCACCGTAACGGCCTGTGTTGAGGTCGTAGAAGTGCGGGTTGGGATGCCAGTCGTCGAGCACGCCGACCACGGTCATGGTGTTGCCATTCAGCCGCAGCGACTTGCCGACACTGTTGGCGCCATTGAACAGCTTCTGGTTGAGCGTCTGCGAGATCACGGCCACGCGGCCGTGACCTTCGTCCTCGGCGCCCTTCCAGCCCTGTCCGTACTGGAACGGCGTGTCGAACATGGGGAAGAAATCTGCCGAGGTGTAGCGCGCATCGGTGACGAACGGGCGCAGCGTACTGTTGTCCGGCTCAATGGTGACGCCACCGCCGGTCATCATCGCCTGGTGCTTGGCGTGTTTGTCGTGCAGCAGCCTGTCGGCATCGAAACGGGTCAACTGGTCGGCGGGCTCTTCGCCGGGCTGGTAGCCGAGCAGCGACTGCGGGTCCACCTGCACGTTGAAGAGCCGGTCGCTCTTCTGCGGGATCGGGTCACCGGACAGCACATGGAACACGGTCAGCGTGGTCATCGAGGCGCCGATGCCCAGCGCGATGGCGAGCACCATCAGCGCGGTCAGCACCTTGTTGCGCCGGAAGCTGCGCAGGGCGAGTCGGAAGTAGTAGGCGAGCATGACGGGCCTCAGTCGTTGGCGATGGCGGCGGCAACAGCGGGGCGCGGCGTGGTCAGCACCGGATCGCGCAACAGGTCGGTGACCTGGCCGTCGACGATGTGCACGTTGCGCTTGGCGCGCGCGGCCAGCTCCGGATCATGGGTCACCATCACGATGGTGGTGCCATTGGCATTGATTTCTTCCAGCAGTTCCATCACGCCGCGTGCCATCTGGCTGTCCAGGTTGCCGGTCGGTTCGTCGGCCAGCAGCAGGCGGGGGCTGCCGGCCAGGGCGCGCGCGATGGCGGCGCGCTGCTGCTGGCCGCCGGACAGTTCGGCCGGGTAGTGCTTCATGCGCGAGCCCAGGCCCACCTGCGACAGGGCATGTTCGATGCGCTGCCTGCGTTCGGCCGCCGGCATGCCGCGGTAGCGCAGCGGCACGTCCACGTTGTCGAACAGGTTGAGGTCGGAGATCAGGTTGAAGCCCTGGAAGATGAAGCCGATCTTCTGGTTGCGCAGGCGGCTGCGCGCGTCATCGCCCAGCGTGCTCACGTCCTGGCCGTCGAGCAGGTAGGTGCCGCTGGTGAAGGTCTCCAGCAGGCCGGCAATGTTGAGGAAGGTGGTCTTGCCCGAGCCCGACGGCCCGGTCACGGCAACAAACTCGCCTTCGCGGACGTGCAGGTCCAGCGACCGCAGGGCATGGGTTTCCACCTGTTCGGTGCGGAACACTTTGGCGACCGAGCGCATCTCGAGCATGACTGTTTTCCTTTGCGGTTCGTTGAGGGTGGCGTGTGTTGGGGGAATCAGTTGATGGAGACCTGTTCGGCATCGCCGAACAGATCGCTGCCGGACACCACGACGCGATCGCCGGGCTGCAGGCCAGAGAGGATTTCCACTTCACCCAGGCTGCTCACACCGAGCTTGACCGGGCGGCGGACGGCGGTGCTGCCGTCCATGACGTAGGCATTGCCGTTGCCCTGTTCGACGAACGGGCCGCGTTCCACCTTGACCACGTTGCGGCGGGTATCGAGCATCACCCGCGTCTGCATCCGCTGGCTCTGGCGCAGGCCCTGCGGCTGCTTGTCGGAGAAACGGATGCGGGCGTTGACTTCGCCGGCCACCACTTCCGGTGATACCGCGCTGATCTCACCCGGGAACGGCTGGCCGTTGCCGCTGGTCAGCTGGGCCGGGATGCCGATCGCCAGGTCACGCGCGAAGCTCTCCGGCACCTTGATCTCGATCTCGAAGCGCGACAGGTCAACCACGCCCAGGATCGGGGCATTGGCAATCACATTGGTGTGCTGGGTCGCCTGGACCTGGCCGACCTGGCCATCGAACGGCGCGCGCAGGGTCAGCGCATCGACCTGGCGCTGCACTTCGGCCACCACCGCCTTCTGGCGTTCGGCCAGCAGGTGCTTGTTGCGGGCGTCGAGGTCGGCGCCCTGGCTCTGCAGGCGCGCATCGGTCTGCGCGTTGGCCAGCTGGATGTCGGCCTTCTTCAGGGTGTCGTTGGCCTTGGCCAGGTCGATCTGCGGCACCGCGCCGCCGTCGAAGCCGCGCTGGTAGCGCTGCAGGTCGCGGTCGGCGGCCTGGCGCTCGATGCTGGCCTGGTCGGTTTCCTTGCGGGCCTTGGCGCGGGCCAGGGTGGCGTCAAGCGTGGCCCGGCTGGCTTCGGCTTCCAGGCCGGCCAGGGTGGCCTGTTCCTGGGCCAGCTTGCTGCGCAGTTCCGGGCTGTCGATCACGGCCAGCTCCTGGCCTTTCTTGACCACGTCGCCGGCGACCACCTTCAGGTCCACCGTACCGGCCGAGATCGCGTACAGCACCGGGCTGTTGGCGGCGATCACGCGGCCGTCGGCGGCGATGTCACGGACCAGATCGCCCCGTTTGACCTCGGCGATGCGCACCCGCGCGCTGTCGAAGGAGCGGCTGGCACCCAGCCAGGCCCGGGCGGCAAAGCCGATGGCCAGCAGCACCACCAGCGCGGCCAGGCCGGGCCACAGCCAGCGCTTCCAGGGGGCAGGGGTGCCGGCAACGGAGAGAGTCTGGTCCTGGGCGGAAGTGTCGCGGATCATCGGGCTCGTTCGCGGTTGGGTTGCCCAAGAGAAAGCAGACTCCGTGCCAACTTTTAACCCAGTAAAAACAATGGCTTGAACTTCAGGTCGATCTGTCCGCCTGTCCGCGGACACCCACGCGGACACTTTCGTTAAGCGGACAGCGGCGTGGCGGACACGGGCGCCACGCTAGAATGCGGGGCTCAACGGCAGGGATCAGACTCATATGTGCGGCATTGTGGGAGCGATCGCCAATCGCGACGTGGTACCGGTACTCATCGAAGGACTGAAGCGGCTGGAATACCGCGGCTACGATTCATCCGGCATCGCGGTGCTGGAACAGGGCGACGGCCAGGCGCAGGTGCGCCGCGTGCGCCGCACCGGGCGCGTGGCGGAGATGGAGAAGGCCGCCAGCAGCGAAGGCTTCGACGCCATGCTGGGCATCGGCCACACCCGCTGGGCCACGCACGGCGGTGTGACCGAAGCCAATGCGCACCCGCACATCAGCCACGGCGTGGCGCTGGTCCACAACGGCATCATCGAGAACCACGAAGAGCAGCGCGAGAAACTGATCGCGCTGGGTTACACCTTCGAGTCGCAGACCGATACCGAAGTCATCGCGCACCTGATGCACCACCACCTCAAGGACGGCGACACCCTGCTGTCGGCGTTGCAGCGCACGGTCAAGGAATTGACCGGTGCCTACGCGCTGGCCGTGATGAGCCGCGCCGAGCCGGACCATTTCGTGTGCGCACGCATGGGCTGCCCGTTGCTGGTCGGCCTGGGTGAGGACGAGAACTTCGTCGCCTCCGACGTGTCGGCGGTCATCTCGGCCACGCGCCGGGTGATCTTCCTGGAAGAAGGCGACACCGCCGACATCCGCCGCGATGGCGTGCAGGTGTATGACGACCAGGACCAGCCGGTGGTGCGCGATGTGCACCTGTCGGACGTGTCGCTGGCCTCGCTGGAGCTGGGCCCGTACCGCCACTTCATGCAGAAGGAAATCCACGAGCAGCCGCGTGCGCTGGGCGACACCATCGAAGCGGCGATCGACGCCGGCGGTTTCCCGGCCGAGCTGTTCGGCAGGAACGCCGAGGCGGTGCTGTCGGGCATCGAAGGCGTGCAGATCATCGCGTGCGGCACCAGCTACTACGCCGGTCTGACCGCGCGCTACTGGATCGAAGCCATCTCCGGCCTGCCGTGCAGCGTGGAGATCGCCAGCGAGTACCGCTACCGCGCCGCGTATGCCAATCCGAAGCACCTGATCGTCACCATCTCCCAGTCCGGTGAAACGCTGGATACGATGGAGGCGCTCAAGTACGCCAAGTCGCTGGGGCACCTGCACACGCTGTCGATCTGCAACGTGCCGGAAAGCGCGATTCCGCGTGCCAGCGAGCTGGTCTGCTACACCCGTGCCGGTGCCGAGATCGGCGTGGCCTCGACCAAGGCCTTCACCACCCAGCTGGCTGCACTGTTCCAGCTGACCGTGGTGCTGGGCAAACTGCACGGTCGTGTGGACGCCGCGCAGGAAGCGGATTACCTGGAACAACTGCGCTTCCTGCCGGGCAGCGTGCAGCATGCGTTGAACCTGGAGCCGCAGATCGCGGCCTGGGCCGAGCGCTTTGCGCGCAAGCCCAATGCGCTGTTCCTGGGGCGCGGCCTGCACTACCCGATCGCGCTGGAAGGCGCGCTCAAGCTCAAGGAAATCTCCTACATCCACGCCGAAGCCTATCCGGCGGGCGAGCTCAAGCACGGGCCGCTGGCACTGGTGGACGAAGACATGCCGGTGGTGGTGATCGCACCGAACGACAGCCTGTTGGAGAAGGTCAAATCCAACATGCAGGAAGTGCGCGCACGCGGTGGCGAGCTGTTCGTGTTCGCCGACCAGGACAGCAACTTCGTCGAGTCCGAAGGCGTGCACGTGATCCGTACGCCGCGCCATGCCGGTGTGCTCAGTCCGATCGTGCACACCCTGCCGGTGCAGCTGCTCGCCTACCACACCGCGCTGGCACGCGGCACCGACGTGGACAAGCCGCGCAATCTGGCCAAGAGCGTGACGGTGGAGTAATCCGCCGTCGCGAGTCAGCGGCGCAGCCACTGCTCGCCGTCGCGCGGCGGCGCAGTGAGCAGCTGCGCCGCCTGATCGTCGGCCAGCACACGGGACTGCAGGAACGCGGTGCCGAGGGCACGGGCACGAGCCACCCGTGCGCCGTCCTGTGCGCCGATCAGGTTGTGGTCGCCGCCTGACAGCACCAGCGCGGTCTTGTCGCCTGCCGGTGCGGTCTGCACCGGGTACAGATGATCCACCGGATCGGTGACGAAGCCCGGCACCCGGTCTTCGTCGCCGGTGATCAGCAGCAGCGGCACCGCCAGCGTGGCATACGACTGCGGCCCGATCAGGCCTGGGATCCGGCCCGGCGACGAGTAGCCCAGCACCGCCACCACGGTGGGATCACGCAGCGGCCCAAGATCCGCAAGCGCGCCGCCGAGTACCGCCGAAATCAACGTGCCCAGGCTGTGGCCGGCAGCCACCACCGGCACCTGCGGCCAGCGTGCCGCGGCGTAGGCACTGGCCGCACGCATGTCCACCAGGCGTTCGCTGAAGCCCTGCTGCAGCGAGAACTGCGCCCGGTCCGGGTGCCTGACCGAATCGACGTGCAGCGGTGCCACCACGGCGAACCCCGCGTCCTTCCACGCCTGCAGCAACGCGTCATAGCGTGCCGGCCATGCGCCGTGACCGCTGGAGAACAGCACCACGCCGCGGACCTCCGCCGGTACCCAGACATCCATCGTGGTGGCGCGTTGCGCGGATACCTGCAACGGCACTGTGTCGGAGGGGGCCGCCCAGGCGGTGGCCAGGCACGTCAGCGACAGCAGGGCGGCGATCAGGCCGCGGAAGAACAGGGACCGGGTCATGCAGGCATCCATCTGAAGAAGACAGTGCCACTGTAGAAACCGGGCCCGGCCGGGGCAGGTGCCGGCGGTCATCGGATCGACGTGCCGGAAGTCACTTCGCCCGCCCGCCCGCCGACCCCGTCGGTCGCGGCGGGGTGAACTTTAGGGGTAGGCCACGGCGGCATTCAGCGACGGTTTTCCTGGCGGTGCCATTCTCGGGTCGTCAGCCGTTTTCAGCGACGAACTGTCCCAGATCTGCAAACTCCTGGGCCAAGGTGCGGCCGTAGAATCGAATGACCGAGGACCGGGCGCACATGCTGCCTCCCTCGCTGCAACCAGGCGCACCTCTCGACTTCAGTAACCTGCACCAGGAAACAAGAATGAACGTCCGCGAACTCCTGCAGTCCAAGAAACAACCCATCGTCACCATCGACGTGGACGACACCATCGGTGCCGCCGCACACAAGATGAGCGCGCACAAGATCGCCGCCCTCGTGGTGATGAAGGACGATGCACCGGTAAGGATCATTTCCGAGAAGGACATCGTGCGCAGCCTGGCCGACGACGGCCCGCAGGCGGGGCGCCGGGTCATCGCGACGTTGCCGTCGGCAGGTCTGGAAGGCATCGCCCCGGAGGCGACGCTGAAGCAGGCGATGGCATTGATGACCTACTCGCGGCACCGCCACCTGATGGTGACCGAGGACGCCAAGCTGGTCGGCATCCTGAGCCTGGGCGACATCGTCAAGAACCTGCTCAGCGAACTGGAGCTGGAGAAGGCCGTGCTGCAGGACATCTACATGGCGGCGCATTGACGCCAGCCGACAGCAACGCGGGTGGGTGCCGACCGCTGGCCGGCACCCCGGGAGCGCGTCACCGCCCGTAGCGGTCGTCGACCAGCCGTCGCAGGTCCTCCAGCAGCAGCCGATACGCCGCCTCCCGCGCCTCTCCATCGCTCTGTCGCAGTACCCATGCCGGATGCACCGTGGCGAACGCGCGCGTGCCATCGTCCAGTGAATGCCAGCGGCCGCGGTGGTCCTTCAGCCTGAAGCCGGCACCGAACACGGCCGTTGCCGCGGTTGCGCCCAGACACACGATCACCTCGGGGCGGACGTTCTCGATCTCGCCCTTCAGCCAGTCGCGGCACGCGTTGATGTGGGTGGCGTGCGGAGGGGTGTGGATGCGCCGCTTGCCGCGCCGCTCGAAACGGAAATGCTTGACCGCGTTGGTCAGGTACAGCGTGCTGCGGTCGATGCCCAGCTCGCGCAACGCGCGGTCGAGCAGCTGACCGGCCGGTCCCACGAAGGGATGCCCGCTCAGGTCTTCGGCATCACCCGGTTGTTCGCCCACCAGCATGATCCGGGCGTCTGCGGGGCCGTGGCCGAACACGGTCTGCGTGGCCGGCTCCCAGAGCGGGCAGCGTCGGCAGCGCGTGGCCGCCTCGCGCAGCCCGTCAAGGCCGACAGGCGCGGGGGCTGCCGCCGGGGCCGGTTGCGGGATGCGCCGTGTCGGCGCCTGCGCCTGGCGGTCGTGCATTTCCTGCACCCGGTCACCGGCGTCGCGCACCAGGCCGGGCAGCAGCGCCGCTTCGGGCAGATGCTTCCAGTAACGGGCCGGCATCTCCTGCTGCATCATCCGCGTGTTGAGCCGGGCCGGGTTGAAGATGTTGGCGTAGTAGGTACGCCACAGCGCTTCGCGCGCATCCTCGTGCGGCGCATCCTGCTGCCGTGCACCGGGGCCGAACGCGAGCGCGTGGCCATCCCACTGCACGCTGCGCGCCGGGGTCAGGATCGCCCAGCGCATGCCGGCGAACCGGCGCGCGAAGAACGGCGCAACGCGGTCCACGATGTGATGCTCCGGTTCGAACCAGGCAATGAATGCATTGTCTTCGCCCGGCACTTCGCGGAAGCGCACGAAAGCCTTCATCTTGTGGCTGTCGCGGCGCACCGCCTGGGCCAGCGCCATTGCGCGGAGCACATCCGGGTCGGCCGGGTTGGTGAGCAGGCCGCGCTCGCCGTGCACGATGCGCCACAGCATGCGGTACAGCAGCGGGAGCCGCTGCGGGTCGCTGTGGCACAGGCAGGTGGACGCCAGGTCGACGAACGCCTGCGGCACGGCAATGGTGGCGCTGTCGGTGGCCGGTGCAGGCAGGCTGGCCAGTGCCGGCGCATCCAGCAGCGAGGCCTCGCCGGCCTGCAGCCAGTCGAGCTGTTCCGGTGCAACGCGGTGCTGCAGCGCCAGCCGCGCGGTGTCGCGCCATGCCGGCAGCGACCACACCGGATCCACCCGCACACTCCAGCGCGTCATCTCACTGCGCGGCCGCGTCGGGGAACAGTGATGCCTGCCGCGGTGGCGGTGCCAGGCGCGCGCGCAGGGCGGCCGGGTTGTCCAGTGCGCGGCGGGGGTGGTGGTCGGCCAGTTGTACGAATGGCAGCAGCGTGCGCATCGGCGCCCGCAGGCGCGCCACGTCGGCCACACGCAGGCGGCCGTGACGCCGTGCCATCAGCACCCGCTTCACGTTGCGTACGCCCAGCCCGGGCACGCGCAGCAGCATGTCCTTCGAGGCCACGTTGAGATCGACCGGGAAGCGCTCGGGGTGGCGGATCGCCCAGGCCATCTTCGGGTCGATATCCAGATCGAGCATGCCGCCCTGGGTGGTGTCGGTGATCTCCTCCACCGCGTAGCCGTAGAAGCGCAGCAGCCAGTCGGCCTGGTACAGGCGGTGTTCGCGTGCCAGCGGCGGTGCCTGCAGCGGCAGCAGGCGGCTGGCATCGGGAATCGGGCTGAAGGCGGAGTAGTACACCCGGCGCATCCGGTAGTTGCCGTACAGGTTGTCGGCCGCGCTGAGGATCTGCTGGTCGCTGGCGCCGTCGGCACCGACGATCATCTGCGTGCTCTGCCCGGCCGGGGCGAAGCGCGGTGGGCGGGCGCGCCCGGCACGCTTGAGCGGCGTGGCCGCCAGCGGCGACGACACCGTGGCGGCGCCGGCGTCGCTGTCGGCCTTGGCCTGCTTGGCTTCTTCGATGCGCCAGCGCAGTTCGCCCATCGCCCCGCGAATGGACGGCAGCGATTTTTCCGGCGCGAAACTGGCCAGCCCGGCTTCGGTCGGCAGCTCGATGTTGATCGACAGGCGGTCGGCATGGCGACCGGCCGCGGCCAGCAGTTCCGGCGACGCCTCGGGAATGGTCTTGAGGTGGATATAGCCGGCGAAACGGTGCTCCTCGCGCAGCACGCGGGCCACCTCCACCATCTGCTCCATCGTGTAGTCGGCGTTGCGGATGATGCCGCTGGAGAGGAACAGGCCTTCGATGTAGTTGCGCTTGTAGAAGTCCATCGTCAACGCCACCACTTCGGCCACGCTGAAACGCGCGCGCGGCACGTTGCTGGACACGCGGTTGACGCAGTACGCGCAGTCGTAGATGCAGAAGTTGGTGAGCAGGATCTTCAGCAGCGAGACGCAGCGGCCATCCGGCGTGTAGCTGTGGCAGATGCCGGCGCCTTCGGTGCTGCCGATGCCGCCCGATGTGCGCGAGTCGCGCTTGCCTGCACCACTGGAGGCGCAGGAGGCGTCGTACTTGGCGGCATCGGCCAGGATCGCCAGCTTGCGGATCGTTTCCATGCCGATACGGTAGGCAGCACCGGTCTCATCCCATGAGACGCAGCCACCCCGACGCTGAAGCGTTCAGCGCCGGCCGCAGGCGCACGCCGTCAGAAGGTGACTTCCACCGAATCGGCGCTGTAGGTGGCCTCGCCGTGGTACACGACCTCGATGTTGTTGCCGTCCGGATCGATCACGAACGCGCCGTAGTAGCCCGGGTGGTACGGCCGTTCGCCGGGCGCGCCGTTGTCCTTGCCGCCGGCAGCCAGCGCGGCGACGTGGAAGGCATCCACGGTGGCGCGGTCGCGTGCCTGGAAGGCCAGGTGGTGGCGCCCGGTCAGTTCACCGGCCGCAGCCTCGCTGTCGGCGGTGGAGATGAACAGTTCGTCGGCCCAGAAATACGTGTCGCCTTCGCCGGCGATGGGGATGCCGATCGTGTCGAACACCGCCTGGTAGAAGCGGCGGCTGGCGGCGAGGTCACGGACCACCAGCTGCAGGTGATCGATCAGGCGGCCGCGGTGCAGGTGCATGGTTTCCATGCCGACTCCGTTGGGTGGACAGGCCGGCAGATATAGCACCGAGCGCCGCTGGCTGCACTACAGTGGCGCGCACTCTTCCGCCCGTGCGCGCGCTGCCCTAGGCTGCGCACTGGCGCCATCGTGGCATGGCGGGGAGGAATGACGATGCTGTGGTGGATGCTGCTGGCCCAGGCGGCCGTGGGAACCGGCTACGACCAGGTGCGCGCGTTGGCGCACAGCGATGAAGGCAGTCTGGAACCGGCGGCCTATACCGCCATGATCGATGGCATGAGCCGGGTGGGGGGCGATGGCTTCGCACGCTGCCTGCCCACGCCCGCACCGGACGCGCTGGCCGCGTTCACCGTGGTGCTGCAGCTGGATGCGCAGGGCAGGGTGGTGCGCACCTGGCGCGAGGGCGATGATCCGGTCGCGCGGTGCATCGAGGCCGGATTTGCCGGCACGACTGTCTTCGTGCCGCCCAAGGCGCCGTTCCACGCGGCCTTCGAATTCCAGGGCCAGCCCCAGCCCCAGCCCTGACCGGGCCGGGGATCGCGCGCGCCGGGCAGACCGGCGCACGCGGCACGCGCCGATGGATCAGGCGATCGGGGTGTTGGAGATGATCTCCACCCAGTAGCCGTCCGGGTCCTTGATGAAGGCCAGGTGCTTCATGCGGCCGTCTTCCAGGCGCTTCTGGTACGGCACCTGCAGGTCGTCGAAGCGCTTGCAGGCGGCCTGGATGTCCGGCACCGAGACGCAGATGTGGCCGAAGCCGCGCGGATCGCTGTTGCCGTTGTGGTAGACCGCCCCGTCCTGGGTTTCGGTGCCGTGGTTGTGGGTCAGTTCCAGCACGCCGGGAATGCCGGCCATCCACACCCGGCGGGCATCGTCGCCGGCGGGAATTTCGGTGCCCGCCGGCAGCAGGGCCAGGAAGTACAGGCTGAATTCGGCCTCGGCGAAGTCGCGCTGGTCGATCAGGCGGAAGCCGAGCACGCGGGTGTAGAAGTCCAGCGAGGCGGCGATGTCCTTCACGCGCAGCATGGTGTGGTTGAACACGAAACCGCTGGTTTCGGCCGGCGGCTGGGCGGCAACGCCGGGCTGGGACTGCAACGAGGCAAGGGTCATGGGGATCCTCTGAGGGAGGCCGCGCGCGGCGGCGAGACCGCCCATTCTAACGGCCCCCGCGTGGCCGGGCCGCGACGGTAGAATGGGGCGTCTCCTTGTGCAGCATTCGTCATGTCGCAGCGTGAATGGGTGGCCGCCGCCATCCGCAAGATCGAAGCCGATTTCAACCGCTCGGCCGATACCCATCTGATTCCGATGGACCTGCCCGGGTATGCCGGCATCGACCTGTATTTCAAGGACGAATCCAGCCACCCCACCGGCAGCCTGAAGCATCGGCTGGCGCGCTCGCTGTTCCTGTATGCGCTGACCAACGGCTGGCTGCGTGAGGGCCGCCCGGTAATCGAGGCCTCCAGTGGCTCCACCGCCGTGTCCGAGGCCTACTTCGCCCGTCTGCTGGGCCTGCCGTTCATCGCGGTGATTCCGGCCACGACCTCGCCGGAGAAGATCGCCGCGATCGAGTTCCAGGGCGGCAGCTGCCACCTGGTGGAGCGTGCCTGCGACCTGAACTGCGATTCGGAAAAGCTCGCCCGCGATACCGGCGGCCATTTCATGGACCAGTTCACCTACGCCGAGCGCGCCACCGACTGGCGCGCCAACAACAACATCGCCGAATCCATCTTCAAGCAGATGGCCGAAGAGCCGCATCCGATTCCCGAGTGGATCGTGTGCAGCCCCGGTACGGGCGGCACCGCCGCCACGTTGGGGCGCTACGTGAGCTACCGCCGCCATGACACCCGCATCCTGTGCGCGGACCCGGAAGTGTCGGTGTTCTACGACGGCTACTGCGCGGCCCTGGCCGGGCAGCCGTGGCGCGAGCTGACCTGCAGCGGTGGCTCGCGCGTGGAGGGAATCGGCCGGCCGCGGGTCGAATCCAGCTTCATTCCGACCAGCGTGGATGCGATGGTGAAGGTGCCCGATGCGCTGAGCCTGGCTGCGATGCGCCATGTCAGCCGGCAGCTGGGCCGCCGCGTCGGCGGCTCGACCGGCACCAACTTCATCGGTGTGCTGCAGGCCGCCGAATGGATGCGCCAGGCCGGCCGCAGCGGATCGATCGTGACCATCCTGTGCGACAGCGGCGAACGCTACGCGCACAGCTATTACAACCCCGACTGGTATCCGCGCCAGGGCATCGAGGTGGAGCAGCCCGATGCGCTCATCGCCGCGGCCGTGAATGGCCAGGGGCTGGCGCCGTTGCCGCACGCCGCGCTGGAAACGCTGTACTGATCCAGCGGCAGGGCCGGCCGCCGGGGCTGTCGGCCGGCCGCGTCGGCCGGGCGTGAACGTCGGCCATCGCCGTGGGCGTGGACCTTGTGCGCGGCCCGGGGCAGTGCCATATCGTGGGCGATGCCGCGCGTGCGGCCCTGTTGTCTGGAGATGCCCGTGACCCCCACCAATCCCCTGCTCGATTTTTCCGGCCTGCCGCGCTTCGACGTGATCCAGCCCGACCACATCGGCCCGGCCATCGAGGCGCTGCTGGCCGAGGCCGAGGCGGCCGTGACGGTGGCCGAGACCGTCACCCCGGTGACCTGGGCAACGTTCGTGGAGCCGCTTGACGACGCCACCGACCGGCTGTGGCGCGCCTGGGGCCAGGTGACCCATCTGCAGGGGGTGGTCAATACCCCGGCGCTGCGCGAGGCCTACAACGCCAACCTGCCCCGGGTGACGCGCTTTGGCACCGCGATGGGCCAGAACCTGGCGTTGTACGCGCAGTACCGTGCGTTGGCCGAGGCGCCCGAGGCGGCGCACTACACGCCGGCCCGGCGCAAGGTGCTGGACAACGCGCTGCGTGATTTCCGCCTCGGTGGCGCGGAGCTGGACGACGCCGGCAAGGCGCGTTTCAGTGCGATCCAGGAGGAACTGGCGGCCCTCTCGGCGACCTTCTCGCAGAACGTGCTGGATGCCACCGATGCCTGGTCGCTGCACGTGGACGACCGCATCGCGCTGGCGGGTCTGCCCGCCGACGTGGTGTCCGCCGCGCGTGAAGCGGCAGAGAAGGCCGGGCTGCCCGGGTGGAAGCTGACGCTGCAGATGCCGTGCTACCTGCCGGTGCAGACCTATGCCGATCATCGTCCACTGCGTGAAACGCTGTACCGCGCCAATGCCGAACGGGCCTCTGAATTCGGCGATGCCGCGCTCGACAACAGCGCCAACATCGCGCGCATCCTGGCGCTGCGCACCGAGCTGGCCGCGCTGCTCGGCTTCCCCAACTACGCCGAGTACTCCATCGCCACCAAGATGGCGCAGGACGCCCCGCAGGTACTGGGCTTCCTGCGTGACCTGGCCGCCCGCGCCAAGCCCTACGCGCAGCGCGACCGCGCCGAGCTGGAGGCCTTTGCACGCGACGAACTGCAGCTGGACGCGCTGCAGGCCTGGGACCTCGCCTACGCCGGAGAGAAGCTCAAGCAGGCGCGTTACAGCTACTCCGAGCAGGAGGTGAAACCGTACTTCACCGAGCCGACCGTGCTGGCGGGATTGTTCAACGTCATCCACGAGCTGTATGGCCTGCAGGTGCTGCCCGACAGCGCGCCGGTATGGCACCCGGACGTGCGCTTCTTCCGCCTGGTGGATGCGCAGGGCGCCCTCGTCGGGCAGTTCTACCTGGACCTGTACGCCCGCGAAGGCAAGCGTGGCGGGGCGTGGATGGACGACTGCCGCAACCGGCGCGCGACCGCAGCCGGCGTGCAGACGCCGCTGGTCTACCTGGTCTGCAACTTCGGCCGTGGCAGCGATGGACGCCCGGCCACCTTCACCCACAGCGATGTCACCACGCTGTTCCACGAAATGGGCCACGGGCTGCACCAGTTGCTGACCCGCGTCGGTGAGCTTGCCGTGGCCGGCATCAACGGCGTGGAGTGGGATGCGGTGGAGCTGCCCAGCCAGTTCATGGAGAACTTCTGCTGGGAATGGGACCGGGTGCAGGCGATGACCGCGCACGTCGACACGGGCGAGCCACTGCCGCGCGCGCTGTTCGACCGCATGCTGGCCGCGCGCAATTTCCAGAGCGGCATGTTCACTGTCCGCCAGCTGGAGTTCGCGCTGTTCGACATGCAGCTGCACAGCGCGTTCGATCCCACCCAGGACAGCGTCATCGCGCTGCTGGAGCGGGTGCGCGACGAGGTGGCGGTCAACCGGCCGCCCGCCTGGAGCCGCTTCCCGCATCAGTTCAGCCACATCTTCGCCGGCGGGTATGCGGCCGGCTACTACAGCTACAAGTGGGCCGAAGTGCTCAGCGCCGATGCCTACGCCGCGTTCGAGGAAGCGCCGGGCAGGACCGCCGAAACCGGCCGGCGGTTCCTTGAGGAAGTGCTGTCGCGCGGCGGCAGCCGCAGCGCGGCGGAGAACTTCGCCGCCTTCCGCGGGCGCGCGCCGGATGTGGCGGCATTGCTGCGGCACAACGGCATGGCGTAACCGTGGGGTCATGCCGTGATCGTGGGCCGGCGCTGCACCTGTTCACGCCGCAATCGTGGCGTAACCCTGTAGTGCCGGCCGCTGGCCGGCTCTGCACCGTGCCGGCGCGGATGCGTGGTGTGATGCGGTACGAGCAGCCGGCCAGCGGCCGGCACTACATGTAGAGCATGGTCCGGGCCATGCCACCATCGTGGCGTAACCCTGTAGTGCATGGTCCGGGTCATGCCACGATCGCTGGCCGGCTCTGCACCGTGCCGGCCCTACGTGTAGAGCATCGTCCGGGTCATGCCGCCATCGACGATGTGGTCCTGCCCGGTGATGAAGCCGGACAGCGATGACAGCAGGAACACGGCCAACGCACCGATGTCCTCGGGTTGGCCGACGCGGCCGACCGCGTGCTGGGCATGGTCGCGGCGCGACAGCTTGGGCGTACGGCGGCGTGCCGGTGCCTGCCACGCCTCGGTGGTGATCCAGCCGGGGCTGATGCTGTTCACGCGCACCTGCGGGCCTTCACTGATCGCCAGTGCATGCGTGAAGGCCACCAGCCCGCCCTTGGCGGCCGCATAGGCCTCGCTGTCCGCCTCGGACTGCCAGGCGCGGGTGGACGCGATGTTGATGATGGCGCCGGTCTGCGTAGCCGTCGACGACGCGCGCAGCGCGGGCAGCGCGTGCTTGCTGCACAGGAACGCGCCATGCAGGCTGGACAGCCGGCGCTGCCATTCGGCGAGCGTCATCGCGTCCAGCGGCGTGCCATGCGCGCTGGCGATGCCGGCATTGTTGACCAGCCCGTCGAGGCGGCCGAAGCGTTTGAGCGTGGCGTTGACCAGCGCCTGCACGCTGCGCTCGCGGGCAACGTCGGTGCGCTGGAACGCGGCGCGTTCGGGCAGCGCCCATTCCTTCAGGCAGGCCTTGCCGGCATCGGCGTCGAGGTCGGCGATCATCACGCTGCCGCCGGCCCCGAGCACGGCCTGCGCGATGCCGCGGCCCACGCCCTGCGCGCCACCGGTGACCACCACCACGCGGTCGCGCAGTGGCTGCGCCGGCCAGTCGGCGACCGCCGGGGTCAGTGGCACGGCGGATTGTCCTTGCGCCCGAGCAGACGGGTCCAGCCCTCCACGCCGAGCTTGTCGAGGGTCTCGATGTTGCGCTCGACGATCACGTCCGGGTCGGGGAACGCGGCCACCGCGCGCTCGACGCTGTCTTCGCGGAGCAGGTGCAGGGTCGGGTAGGGCGCGCGGTTGGTGTAGTTGCTCACATCGTCCGGCGCGACCCCGGCAAACTGGTACTCCGGATGGAAACTGGCCACCTGCAGGATGCCCTGCAGGTCGAGCGCCTCGATGGCCGCATCGGCGTTGTCGAGGAAGTCGTTGTAGTCCAGGAAATCGGTCAGCACGTCGGGGTGCACGATCAGCGTGGTGTCGATCTGTTCGGCCGGCGTATCGCGCAGCAGCACCAGTTCCTCGGCAAGCTGCTCGACCAGCGCTTCCGGCGTGGTCGCATCGCTGAGCACGAAGCGCACCTGGTTCTTCACGTACACCGCCTTGGCGAACGGGCACAGGTTCAGGCCGATGACGATCTGCTCCAGCCAGGTGCGGGTTTCGGCGATGACGTCGGGGCCGTCCAGGGCGGTGGCGTCGGTGAAGGAGTCATCGTTCATGGCGGGCGGTATCGCTGGCTGGGCAGATGATTGTACGGCCCCGGCACCACTGTCCATTAACTGGACAGTGTGCATGCTGGAAATCCCTTTGCAGGCAGTGGGTTGCCGCTTTCCCGCCGATGGCCAATAGGCAGTGCGCGATGGCAGGTATCCAATGCCTGGGTGAACCATGTGCAGAAGGCGGCCCTGGGGTCGTTCTTCGTCAATAGGAGCCAACAGATGAGCGATACACCGCAGTTCCTGCCCGCCGCGCTGTGGACCGGCAAGATGTTCGACGGCACCTGGCATGCCGGCGCCAGCGTCCAGGACGTGATCGAGCCGGCCACCGGCGCATCCCTGGGGTCGATCGGAATGACCGACCCGGCCGGCATTGCCGCCGCGGCCGCCACCGCCGCGCAGGCGCAGCGTGACTGGGCCAGCGCCCCGTACGAGACGCGTGCGCAGGTGCTGCGGCGGGCCGCGCAGTTGGCCGAGCAGCACACTGATGCGATCGTGGACTGGCTGATCCGCGAAAGCGGTTCGACCCGGCTGAAAGCCGGCTTCGAGGCCAAGGTCAACGCCAAGGTGCTGCATGAAGCGGCCGGGCTGCCCTCGCGCAGCATCGGCGAGGTGCTGCCCGCCGAGCCGGGCCGGCTGAACCTGGCACGCCGCCGACCGCTCGGCGTAGTGGGCGTGATCGCCCCGTTCAACTTCCCGTTGTACCTGGCGATGCGTGCGGTCGCGCCGGCCCTCGCGCTGGGCAATGCGGTGGTGCTCAAGCCCGATCCGCGCACGGCGGTCTGCGGCGGCTTTGTGATCGCGCGGCTGTTCGAACTGGCCGGCCTGCCGGCCGGGCTGCTGCACGTGCTGCCCGGTGACGGTGCGGCCGGTGCGGCGCTGACCAGCGATCCGAACATCGCCATGATCCAGTTCACCGGGTCCACCGGCGCCGGGCGCAAGGTCGGCGAAGCGGCAGGCAGGCATCTGAAAAAGGTGTCGCTGGAGCTGGGCGGCAAGAACTCGCTGATCGTGCTTGACGATGCCGACATCGACCTGGCCATTGCCAACACCGCCTGGGGCGTCTACCTGCACCAGGGGCAGATCTGCATGGCCACCGGGCGGGTGCTGGTCCAGCGCAGCATCCATGCGCGCTTCCTGGAGAAGCTGGTGGCCAAGGCGCGCTCGTTGAAGGTGGGCGACCCCGCCACCGGCGACGTGGCGATCGGGCCGCTGATCAACGCGCAGCAGCGTGACCATGCCGCTCGCGTGGTCGCCGAGGCGCAGGCCGCCGGCGCCACGCTGGCCACCGGCGGCGGCTATCGTGACCTGTTCTTCGAACCCACCGTGCTCAGCGATGTGGACCGCGACAACCCGGCGTTCCACGAAGAGATCTTCGCGCCGGTCGCGGTGGTGGTGCCGTTCGATACCGACGATGAGGCGGTGGAGCTGGCCAACGACAGCGAGTACGGCCTGTCGATGGCGATCCTGTCGAGCAACGTCGGCCGCGCGCTGAAGCTGGGCGAGCGGCTGCGTACCGGCCTGCTGCACATCAACGACCAGACCGTGAACGATGAAGTGATCAATCCGTTCGGCGGCGTCGGCGCCTCCGGCAACGGCACCAGCATCGGCGGGCCGTCCAACATCGACGAGTTCACCCAGTGGCAGTGGCTGACCGTCAAGGGCGAAGCGCCCGCCTATCCGATCTGAACGAGGACGTTGTCATGACCGCAACAGCAGAACTGCGCGACATCACCGTGGCGGTGGTGCGCGGGAAAGAACAGCCCTTCACGATCGAGAAGGCGCGCATCCGCGGGCCGCAGGACGACGAGGTGCTGGTCCGCGTGGTCGCCACCGGGCTGTGCCATACCGACCTGATCGTGCGCGACCAGTACTACCCGGTGCCGCTGCCGGCCGTGCTCGGCCATGAAGGTGCGGGCGTGGTCGAAGCGCTCGGCCCCGGGGTCAAGGACCTCAAGGTCGGCGACCACGTGGTGCTGACCTACGGCGCGTGCGGCCACTGCAATCCGTGCAGTGGCGGCCACGGTGCCTACTGCCGCGATTTCTTCGGCCTGAACTTCGGTGGCGGCGCCCTGGATGGCAGCACCGCGATCCAGGATCCCGACGGCAACCCGCTGCACGATCACTTCTTTGCGCAGTCCTCGTTCGCCACCTACGCATTGAGCCGTGAGAACAATGCGATCAAGGTGCCCGACGATGCGCCGATCGAGCTGCTCGGGCCGTTGGGCTGCGGCATCCAGACCGGTGCCGGTGCGGTGATCAATTCGCTCCGGGTGCAGGCCGGCAGCAGCTTCGCCAGCTTCGGCGCCGGTGCGGTGGGCCTGAGCGCGGTGATGGCCGCGCGCGTTGCCGGCGCAACCACCATCATCGCCATCGATGTGGTGCCCTCGCGGCTGGCGCTGGCCACCGAACTGGGCGCCACCCATGTCATCAACAGCCGCGAGGTGGACGTGGTCGAGGCCGTGCGTGCGATCACCGGCGGCGGCGCCGATTTCGCGCTCGAATCCACCGGGCGCCCCGAGGTGCTCGCGCAGGGCATCGAGGCGCTGGGTGGCCTCGGCGTGATCGGGGTGGTGGGCGCACCGAACCTGGGCACCAAGGCCGAGTTCGACGTCAACAACCTGCTGCTCGGCGGCCGCAGCATCCGCGGTATCGTCGAAGGCGACAGCGTGCCGAAGGTGTTCATCCCGCAGCTGGTGCAGCTCTACCAGCAGGGGCGGTTCCCGTTCGACAAGCTGGTGAAGTTCTATCCCCTGGACCAGATCAACCAGGCGGCCGAGGACAGCACCCGCGGCATCACGCTCAAGCCGATCCTGACCCTCGGCGGATGAAACGGTCCGTCGCGGCCCGCAGGGGTCGCGACGGCGGCGTCAGTCAGGTTGCCGGGTGTACGCTCACGGTCCGGGTAGGAGATCGACCGATGGGCGGCATGCAGCGGGAACAGCAACAGGCATTGGCGGCGGCACGCCAGCACTTCGCCGACGGCGGGGCACTGTCCGGTGCCCTGCTGGCACCGCCGGTCCAGCGCTCCTGGGAGCGCTCGCGGCTGGCCGGGGTGCAGCCGCGGCAGGAGCCGCATTACGCGCCGCTGGCCCGCCACGGCGCGCGCCTGGATGCCCCGGCGGACCGCCGCCTGGCACGTTGCGTGCGCGAGGACCTGGATCATCTCTGGGCTGCCTTCGGCGGCCGGCAGTGGACGCTGTTCTGCGTCAATGCCGACGGCATGGTGGTGGCCCAGCGCGAGCACGGTCTGGCCGACGTGCCGGTCCTGCGGCCGATCCAGGTGGGGCGCCAGCTTCGCGAATGCGACATCGGCACCACCGCGCCGGCGTGCAGCCTGGCCGACGATGCGCCGGCGCTGGTGCGCGGCAACGAGCATTATCTGGATCGCTTCGCTGCGGTGTTCTGCCTGAGCGTGCCGCTGCACGGGCTCGACGGCGAAGTGCTGGGTGCGTTGGACATCACCGGCACCGGCGAGCGCGATGCGGAGCTGCTGCATGGCTATTTCCGCCAGGCCGCGTTGTCGGCCGAGAACCGTCTCATGCAGGAGCAGCGTGCCTGCCACCTGCTGGCGGTGCAGCACGACGTGCGCTGGCTGCACTCACCGCTGCAGGGTCTGTTGGCCGTGCAGGAGGATGGGCAGATCCGGGCCGCCAATCGCGTGGTACGGCGTCTGTTCGGGCTGCCCCGGCGCGGCCCGTTGCCGCTGCTGACGCTGGATGGATTGTTTGCCGGTGCCAGCGTGCACCAGCGGCGGCGCCTGCTGCAGGCTGGCGCGCCGCACCGGGTACGACTGGACGAGGACACCGCGGTGTATGTGCAGTACCTGCGCGCGCCGCTGGCCGCACGCGCCAGCCTGCGCGTGGACGCAGCCACCACGCCGGCGGTCGACCGCACGCTGCGCGCGCACAGCGCCCAGGCCATGCGCGAGGCCGTCGCGGCACAACAGGGCAACGTCAGCGCAGCGGCACGCCAGCTCGGCGTATCACGCACCACCCTGTACAAACACCTGCGCCCGTAGAGCCGGGCTCTGCCCGGCCGCGCATGAACCCAACCCAGTAGAGCCGGGCTCTGCCCGGCTGCGAATGAACCAGCCCCGTAGAGCCGGGCTCTGCCCGGCTGGTGTCAGGTGTGCACGAATCCAAACGAAAGGCAGCCGGGTAGAACCCGGCTCTACACGGCTTGCATCAGGTGTGCACTAATCCGGACGAAAGGCAGCCGGGTAGAACCCGGCTCTACGCGGCTTGCATCAGGTGTGCACGATTCCAAACGAACGGCAGCCCCGTAGAGCCGGGCTCTGCCCGGCTTGCATCAGGTGTGCACGATTCCAAACGAAAGGCAGCCGGGTAGAACCCGGCTCTACGCGGCTTGCATCAGGTGTGCACGAATCCGGACGAACGGCAGCCGGGTAGAACCCGGCTCTACGCGGCTTGCATCAGGTGTGCACGAATCCAGACGAAAGGCAGCCGGGTAGAACCCGGCTCTACGAGGTTTGCATCAGGTGTGCAGGAATCCAAACGAAAGGCAGCCCCGTAGAGCCGGGCTCTGCCCGGCTGGTGTCAGGTGTGCACGATTCCAAACGAACGGCAGCCCCGTAGAGCCGGGCTCTGCCCGGCTTGCGTCAGGTGTGCACGAATCCAAACGAAAGGCAGCCGGGTAGAACCCGGCTCTACGCGGCTTGCGTCAG
>NZ_JBMOWY010000083.1:0-26971 GCF_049310345.1 Stenotrophomonas sp. GZD-301
GTGCGGGGGTACGGGACACGCCGTAAACCCATCCTTGGGGGCTCGTAGAAAACATCCATGTTTTCTACGGTCCCGTACCCCCGCACCCGGCGGCCCTCAGACAGTGGGTTGCCAGATCAACACGCCGTCGCCCCAAAGAAAAGGCCCCGCCAATGGCGGGGCCTTCTGTTTACACGCGTCAGCGCGGGTTACGCGCCGTGGGCGGCCAGCTGACCCAGGCGCTGCACCGCGACCGAGACGGTCGGGTAGTCCAGGGTCTTCTGCTCGGCCAGTTCGGCCAGCATCGACAGCGTGAAGCGCAGGCTGCTGTCGTCACGGCCGATCCAGGCGGCGACCTTGGCTTCGGCGCTGCCGCCCTTCATCGACAGCACCTGGGCGGCCAGGTTGCGGTGATGGGCAGCCAGCTCGTCGCGCAGCACGCCACGGGCCACGGCGTGCCAGCGGCCGTTGACCTCCAGCGCGTCGATCTGCTCGAACAGCCACGGCAGCTGCAGGGCATCGCCCAGGCGGAAGTGGATCTTGGACACATCCACCGGCTTGAGCTTGCGGGTACGGGCCAGTTCGATGATGTCGAACGCCGGTTCCAGGAACTGCAGCTCGGACAGCTGCTGTGCCAGTGCCGGCGGCAGGCCCTTTTCCTTCCACTCCTGCACGCTCGCCTCATAGGCCGGGCGCTGGGAGTCCGGCAGCACGCCGGAGGCCACGCGGATGTCGTTGAACGCGGCCTGGTAGCGGTTCACCGCCTCGGTGATGCCCGGCATGGCGCCCGGACGCGACAGCAGCCAGCGCACGAACGAGCGCTGCAGCTTCCAGATGACTTCCAGTGCATCGATCTGCACCGACTCCGGCAGGGTGCCGTCGAGGGCGTCGATCTGCGCCCACAGCGCGCGCGCGTCCAGCGTTTCACGGCTGATCGTGTAGGCCTTGGCGACCTCGGCGATGCTGCGGCCGGTGTCTTCCTGCATGCGCATCAGGAACGTGGCGCCCATGCGGTTGATGGTCTGGTTGGTCACGGCCGTGGCGATGATCTCGCGCTTCAGGCGGTGACGCTCCATCGCATCGGCGTACTTCTTCTGCAGCGGCGTCGGGAAGTAGCGCTGCAGTTCCTTGGACAGGTACGGATCTTCCGGAATGTCCGAATCCAGCAGCTGCGCGAACGCCACCAGCTTGGAGTAGGACAACAGCACCGACAGCTCCGGACGGGTCAGGCCCTGGCCACGCGCCTTGCGGGCCGACAGCTCCGCATCGGACGGCAGGAACTCGATCTGGCGATCGAGCAGGCCCTGCTGCTCCAGCGTACGGATGAAGTGCTGCTTGGAGCCCAGGCGCTTGACCGCCATCCGCTCCATCAGGCTCAGAGCCTGGTTCTGGCGGTAGTTGTCGTTGAGCACCAGCGCGGCCACTTCGTCGGTCATCGACGCCAGCAGCTTGTTGCGCTGTTCAACGGTCAGCTTCTTGGCCCGCACCACATCGTTGAGCAGGATCTTGATGTTGACTTCGTGGTCGGAGGTATCCACACCGGCCGAGTTGTCGATGAAGTCGGTGTTGAGCAGCACGCCGGCCTGGGCGGCTTCGATGCGGCCCAGCTGGGTCATGCCCAGGTTGCCGCCCTCGCCCACCACCTTGCAGCGCAGCTCGCCACCGTTGACGCGCAGCGCGTTGTTGGCGCGGTCGCCGACATCGCTGTGCTGCTCGCTGGCGGCCTTGACGTAGGTGCCGATACCGCCGTTCCACAGCAGATCCACCGGGGCCTTGAGGATGGCGCTCATCAGGTCGTTGGGCGACAGCGCCTTGACGCTCTCGTCCAGGCCCAGCACCTCACGCACCTGCGGGGTCAGCTCGATCGACTTCAGCGTGCGCGGGAAGATGCCGCCGCCCTTGCTGATCAGCTTGGCGTCGTAGTCGGCCCAGCTGGAACGCGGCACGGTGAACATGCGCTCGCGCTCGACGAACGAGGTGGCCGCATCCGGGTTCGGGTCCAGGAAGATGTGGCGGTGATCGAACGCGGCGACCAGGCGGATGTGGCGCGACAGCAGCATGCCGTTGCCGAACACGTCGCCGGACATGTCGCCGACGCCGACCGTGGTGAAGTCCTGGCTCTGGCTGTCACGGCCCAGCGCGCGGAAGTGGCGCTTGACCGACTCCCATGCACCGCGCGCGGTGATGCCCATGCCCTTGTGGTCGTAGCCGACCGAGCCACCGGAGGCGAACGCATCGCCCATCCAGAAGCCGTGCGCCACGGCCAGGCCGTTGGCGATGTCGGAGAACGTCGCGGTGCCCTTGTCGGCCGCCACCACCAGGTACGGGTCGTCCATGTCGTGGCGGACCACGTCCACCGGCGGCACGATCTTGTTGTTGACGATGTTGTCGGTGATGTCCAGCAGGCCCTGGATGAACAGCTTGTAGCAGGCCACGCCGTTGGCGAAGACCGCATCGCGGTCGCCGTTCACCGGCGGCATCTTGGCGAAGAAGCCGCCCTTCGCGCCGACCGGCACGATGACGGTGTTCTTGACCATCTGCGCCTTGACCAGGCCCAGCACTTCGGTACGGAAGTCTTCACGACGGTCCGACCAGCGCAGGCCACCACGGGCAACCGCACCGAAGCGCAGGTGGGTACCTTCCACGCGCGGGCCGTACACGAAGATTTCGCGGTACGGGCGCGGCTTGGGCAGGTCCGGCACCAGCGCCGAATCGAACTTGAAGCTGATGACGTGGCCCGGACGGCCCTCGGCATCGGTCTGGTAGTAGCTGGTGCGCAGGGTCGCGTCGATCACGCCCATGAAGCTGCGCAGGATGCGGTCTTCATCCAGGCTGGAGACGCGGTCCATCAGCTTCAGCAGCGCGTCGCGCGCGGCATCCATCTGCACCTTGCGGTCGCCCTTGCGGGCGTCGACCACGGTCTTGAGCACCTTCAGGGTGGCCTCGTCGCCGCCGGCCAGCACGGTCAGGTGCGCGCGTAGCTGGGCCTGGCCCTCGGCGATTTCGTCCTTGCTCTCGTTGCCGGTGGCCGGATCGAAGCGGGCTTCGAACAGCTCCACCAGCAGGCGGGCCAGCAGCGGGTAACGGGTGAAGGTGCCTTCCACGTAGGCCTGCGAGAACGGCACGCCGGTCTGCAGCAGGTACTTGCAGTAGCCACGCAGCATGGCGACCTGGCGCCAATGCAGGCCAGCGGCCAGCACCAGGCGGTTGAAGCCGTCGTTCTCGGCATCGCCGTGCCAGACGCGGGCGAAGGTTTCACCGAAGGCGGCATCGACGCTCGGCGCGTCGATCGCACCGGCCACCGATTCCACTTCGAAGTCCTGCACGTACACCGGGGCGTTGTCGACCGTCAGACGGTACGGACGCTCGGCAATCACGCGCAGGCCCATGTTTTCCATCATCGGCAGCGCATCGGACAGCGGAATGTCGTCCAGCTGGCGATACAGCTTCAGGCGCAGCCCGTCGCCGCCGTCGCGCTGCACGGCCTGCAGGCTCAGGCGCAGATCGTCCGGACCGGTCAGCGCGTCAAGCTGGCTGACGTCGTTGGCGGCGATCTCGGTGCTCGAGTCTTCGATGTAACCGGCCGGCAATGCCTTGCCGATGCGGGCGGCAATGCGCAGGCCTTCGCTTTCGCCGTGGCGGGCCACCAGCGCTTCGCGCAGGTCGTCCTGCCAGTTGCGCAGCACCTGGGCCAGCTTCTGCTCCAGCGCGCTGGTGTCCACTTCCAGGGTCTGGCCGGCCTTCGGGCGCACGATCAGGTGCACCTGGGCCAGCGGCGACTCACCGAGCACCACCGAGCTGTCGACGTACTCGCCCTGCAGGGCGTCCTTGAGCATCGCCTCGATGCGCAGGCGCACGTCGGTGTTGAAGCGTTCGCGCGGCAGGTACACCAGCGCGGAGATGAAACGGCTGTACTTGTCGCGGCGCAGGAACAGGCGGCTGCGCACGCGCTCCTGCAGGCCCAGCACGCCCATTGCGGTGCGGAACAGTTCGTCCTCGCTGGACTGGAACAGTTCCTCGCGGGGCAGCGTTTCCAGGATGTGGCGCAGCGCCTTGCCGCTGTGGCTGGCCGCGGCCAGTCCGGACTGCTTCATCACATACTCGTGACGCTGGCGCACCAGCGGGATTTCCCACGGGCGACGGTTGTAGGCGCTGGAGGTGAACAGGCCAAGGAAGCGCTGTTCGCCGATGATCTTGCCCTTGGCGTCGAATTCCAGCACGCCGATGTAATCCATGTAACCGGAACGGTGCACGCGCGAACGGGCATTGGTCTTGGTCAGGATCAGCGCGTCCTTCAACCCGGTGGTGGCGTTGAGGCCCTGCGCGGCCAGGGTCTTGACCGGACGGGCGGCGGACTTGTCCTTGCCGCGCATCAGGCCCAGGCCGGTATCGTTGAGCGGCGCCAGCACTTCTTCCTTGCCCTGCTTCTCAACGCGGTACTCGCGGTAGCCGAAGAAGGTGAAGTGGTTTTCGGCGGCCCAGCGCAGGAATTCCTGCGCTTCGGCGCGCGAGGCGGCGTCGATCGGCAGCTGCCGGGTGCCCAGGTCGTCGGCCAGGGCCAGCGCCTTGCTGCGCATGGCATCCCAGTCGCGGACGATGGCACGCACCTCGTCCAGCGCCTTGATGATGGCCAGCTCGACATCGCTCATGGCATCGGCCGGCTGACGGTCGATCTCCAGCAGCATTACCGACTCGGCGGTGCCGTCGCTGACCGTGGTGAGCTTGCCGGCCTTGTCGCGGGCGAAGCGGATCACCGGGTGGCCCAGCACATGCACGCCGATGCCGTGTTCGGCCAGCGACATCGTCACCGTGTCGACCAGGAACGGCATGTCGTCGTTGACGATCTGCAGCACGGTGTGTGCCGACTCCCAGCCATTGGCCTTCAGGGTCGGGTTGAACACGCGCACGTTGGCCTTGCCCGGCTTGCGGACACGCGCGAACTCCAGGGTGTCCGCTGCCAGTGCAGCCCACTCCTCAGCGGTGTGGTGCGGGAACTCGTCCGCCTCCATGCGCTTGTAGAAGTCGGCGGCAAAAGCCACTGCCTCGGCCTGCCCGGCCGACGGGTAGCGCTTGCGCAAGGCCGTGTACACCGGCTCCAGCGAGAAGCCCACTGGCGAAACAGTCTGCGTATCGGCTGGGGTGGATTTGTTTTTCACGGTCTTGGCTGCTGGTTTTTGCGGTTTCATGGCAGAGCGGTGCGTGTTGCTCAGTTGGGAAAATGAAATTGTAGGCCTACCGCACGAAAATACCTTGCTGCAGGACGGAATAAGGCAATTCGGGTTGGGTGGCGTTTACATCGCGCCACTCAATCCGCAGGGGTACGGATGCCCGTGCAGCGCATCCACCCGACACAGCATCGGCCGCCTGTGTTGCAACGTGAGGTTGGCCATCAGATGCCACGCAAATACAAGGCTTCTCCAATTCTGAACTGGACGGTATAGTCCACCGCGTGAATCCCCCACACCCCGCCGCCAGCACCCTGGACGCGCGCGACCAGCGCGTGTTCGATGCCGTGCGCGACCTGTTCGCCACCCAGGGCATGCAGATCAGCATGGACGCGGTGGCCCAGCACGCCGGCTGCTCCAAGCAGACCCTGTACAGCCGCTACGGCAGCAAGCAGGAACTGCTGCGCCGGGTCATGCAGCGGCATGTCAGCCGCGCCACCGCCGGGCTGCACAGCCTGGACCACGGTGACCTGCGCGGCAGCCTGCTGCAGTTCGCCAGCGACTATCTCGAGCACACCCACCAGCCGCACGTGGCCCAGGCCCGCCGGCTGATCGCGGCCGAGTCGGCGCGGTTCCCGCAGGAAGCCGGGGCCCTGTACCGCGACGGTGCCGGGGCGCTGCATCTTCACGTGGCTGAATGGTTGCAGGCGCGCAGCGCGCTCGGCCAGCTCAGCCATGACGACCCGCACTTCATGGCCGAACTGCTACTAAGCATGATCGCCGGCCTGGACGTCGAGAAACAGCGTTTCCATACCCCCCACCGCGTCGACGCCGCCGAGCGCCGTCGCTGGGCAGAATTCTCCGTCGACAGCTTCCTGCGCGCGTTCGCCGTGCCGGAAACCGCCGCGGCTCCGCATTCAAACCAACACCGGAGTTTCTCCTGATGATCGCCCCACTCCGCACCCTTGCCCTGACGTGCGCAGTCGCTGTTGCACTGACCGCCTGCAAGAAGCCAGAGCAGCAGATGCCCCCGCCGCCGGAAGTGGGCGTGATCGATGCCAAGCCGCAGACGCTGCCGCTGCAGCGTGAGCTGGTCGGCCGCCTGTCGCCGTACCGCAGCGCCGATGTCCGCGCCCGCGTGCCCGGCGTGCTGCTCAAGCGCGTCTACCAGGAAGGCGCCGACGTCAAACAGGGTCAGGTGCTGTTCCTGATCGACCCGGCCCCGCTGCGCGCCTCGTTGAACGCCTCACAGGCCGAACTGGCCTCGGCACAGGCCACCTATGCCAACGCCAAGGCCGCGGCCAACCGCGCCCGCTCGCTGGCCCCGCAGAAGTTCGTGTCGCGCTCGGATCTGGACGCGGCCGAAGCGGCCGAACGCACCGCCGCTGCCGCCGTGCAGCAGGCCCAGGCCTCCCTGACCAGCGCGAAGATCAACCTCGGCTACGCCGAAGTGACCGCGCCGATCAGTGGCCGTGCCGGCAAGCAGCAGGTCACCGAAGGCGCGCTGGTCGGCCAGGGTGACGTGACCCTGCTGACCACCGTGGACCAGCTCGACCCGCTCTACGTGAATTTCTCGATGAGCGTGGACGAACTGACCCAGATGCGCGCGGCGCAGGCCAAGGGCCAGCTGGCCCTCAGCGGCGACGGCAAGTCCACCGTGCAGGTCAAGCTCGCCGACGGCACCGTCTATGACCAGGCGGGTACGCTGGACTTCTCCTCGACCACGGTCGACCCGGCCACCGGCGCGGTGTCGCTGCGCGCGGTCCTGCCCAACCCGCAGCAGATCCTGCTGCCGGGTGCCTTCGTCAGCTTCCAGGCGACCCTGGGCGAGCGCAACAACGCCTTCCTGGTGCCGCTGCAGGCGCTGCAGCGCGATACCACCGGCGGCTATGTGCTGGTGGTGGGCAAGGATGGCAAGGTCGCCCGCAAGAACGTGAAGAGCGAAGGCCAGCAGGGCAGCAACTGGCTGGTCAGCGGCGGCCTGGAGGCCGGCGACAAGGTGATCGTGGCCGGCGTGCAGAAGGTCAAGGAAGGCACGCCCGCCACGGCCAAGCCGTGGGATCCGGCCAGCGCCAACGCCAATGGCCAGGCCCCGGCTGCTGCCGGTGCCGGTGCCGCACCGGCCGCGGCCAAGCCCGATGCTGCCGCCACGCCGGCCGATGCGCCCGCCGACAAGGCCGACGCGGCCCCCGCCGCCGAACCGAACAAGCAATAACGGGAACCATCCGTCATGCCTAAATTTTTCATTGAACACCCGGTATTCGCCTGGGTGGTCGCGATCCTGATCTCGCTTTCGGGCGTGATCTCGATCCTGGGTCTGGGCGTGGAGTCCTACCCGAGCATCGCACCTCCCCAGGTGACGGTGAGCGCCACCTACCCCGGCGCCAGCGCCGACACCACCGAAAAATCGGTCACCCAGGTGATCGAGCAGCAGCTGACCGGTATCGATCACCTGCTGTATTTCAGTTCGTCCTCGGCCTCCAACGGCCGTGCCTCGATCACCCTGACCTTCGAGACCGGTACCGATCCGGACATCGCCCAGGTCCAGGTGCAGAACAAAGTGTCGCTGGCCACTCCGCGCCTGCCCACCGAAGTCACCCAGCAGGGCGTGGTGGTGGCCAAGGCCAACGCCGGCTTCCTGATGGTGGTGGCCCTGCAGTCGGACAGCGCCTCGATCGACCGTGACGCGCTCAACGACATCGTCGGTTCGCGCGTGCTCGACCAGATCTCGCGCATTCCCGGCGTCGGCAGCACCCAGCAGTTCGGTTCCGAGTACGCCATGAACATCTGGCTCAACCCGGAAAAGATGCAGGGCTATGGCCTGTCGGCCACCCAGGTGCTGGCCGCGATCAAGAACCAGAACGTGCAGTTCGCCGCCGGTTCGCTGGGCTCGGATCCGTCGCCGGAAGGCCACTACTTCACCGCCACCGTGTCGGCCGAGGGCCGCTTCAGCTCGCCCGATGAGTTCGAGAACATCATCCTGCGCGCCAATGCGGACGGCTCGCGGGTGATGCTCAAGGATGTCGCCCGGATCGCCTTTGGCGCCAACAACTACGGCTTTGATACCCAGTACAACGGCAAGCCGACCGGTGCGTTCGCGATCCAGCTGCTGCCGGGCGCCAATGCCCTGAACGTGGCCAACGCGGTCACCGCCAAGATGGATGAGCTGTCCCCCAGCTTCCCGGCGGGCGTGAGCTGGTTCTCGCCGTACGACAGCACCACCTTCGTCAAGATCTCGATCGAGGAAGTGGTCAAGACCCTGATCGAAGCAGTGGCACTGGTGTTCCTGGTGATGCTGATCTTCCTGCAGAACTTCCGCGCCACGCTGATCCCGACCCTGGTCATCCCGGTGGCCCTGCTCGGCACCTTCCTGGGCATGAGCATCATCGGCTTCACCATCAACCAGCTCACCCTGTTTGCGATGGTGCTGGCGATCGGCATCGTGGTCGATGACGCCATCGTGGTCATCGAGAACGTCGAGCGCATCATGACCGAGGAGAAGCTGCCGCCGAAGGCCGCCACCCAGAAGGCCATGACCCAGATCACCGGCGCGGTGGTGGCCATCACCGTGGTGCTGGCGGCGGTGTTCATCCCGTCTGCCCTGCAGGGCGGTGCGGCCGGTGAGATCTACAAGCAGTTCGCGCTGACCATCGCCATCGCGATGGCGTTCTCCGCGTTCCTGGCGCTGGGCTTCACCCCGGCCCTGTGCGCGACCTTCCTCAAGCCGACGCATACCGACAAGCCCAACATCGTCTACCGCACGTTCAACAAGTACTACGACAAGATCAGTGGCACCTACGTGGGCCACATCACCTCGGCGGTGCGCCATGCGCCGCGCTGGATGATCCTGTTCGTGGTGCTCACCGTGCTGTGCGGCTTCCTGTTCACGCGCATGCCGGGCAGCTTCCTGCCCGAGGAAGACCAGGGCTACGCACTGGCGATCGTGCAGCTGCCGCCGGGCTCGACCAAGGCCCAGACCAACCAGGCCTTCGCGCAGATGCGTGGCGTGCTCAAGGACCAGGAAGGGTTCGAGGGCATGCTGCAGGTGGCCGGTTTCAGCTTCGTCGGCTCCGGCGAAAACGTGGGCATGGGCTTCATCCGCCTCAAGCCGTGGGACGAGCGCAAGGTCACCGTGCCCGAGTTCATCCAGAACATGAACGGTGCTTTCTACGGCATCAAGGAAGCGCAGATCTTCGTGGTCAACCTGCCCACCGTGCAGGGTCTGGGCCAGTTCGGCGGCTTTGACATGTGGCTGCAGGATCGTGGCGGCGCAGGCTATGAACAGCTGACGCAGGCACGCAACATCCTGCTGGGCAAGGCCGCACAGGAGAGCGACCTGCTCACCGGCGTACGTCCCAACGGGCTGGAAAACGCCCCGCAGCTGCAGCTGCACGTGGACCGCGTGCAGGCGCAGACGATGGGCCTGTCGGTGTCGGACGTGTACAGCACCATCCAGCTGATGCTGGCGCCGGTGTACGTCAACGACTTCTTCTACGAAGGCCGCATCAAGCGCGTGACCATGCAGGCCGACGGCCCGTATCGCACCGGTGCCGAGTCGCTCAACAGCTTCTACACGCCCAGCAGCCTGCAGACCAACGCAGACGGCACCCCGGCGATGATTCCGCTGAGCACCGTGGTGAAGTCCGAGTGGATGTCCGCCCCGCCATCGCTGAGCCGCTACAACGGCTACTCGGCGGTGAACATCGTCGGTTCGCAGGCACCGGGGCGCAGCTCGGGTGAGGCGATGCAGGCGATGGAACGGATCGTCAGCGACGACCTGCCGGCCGGCTTCGGCTACGACTGGTCGGGCATGAGCTACCAGGAAATCCTGGCCGGCAACGCGGCGACGCTGCTGCTGGTGCTGTCCATCGTGGTGGTGTTCCTGTGCCTGGCCGCGCTGTATGAAAGCTGGTCGATCCCGGTGGCGGTGCTGCTGGTGGTGCCGCTGGGCGTACTGGGTGCGCTGGCGTTCTCGCTGGCCCGTGGTCTGCCGAACGATCTTTACTTCAAGATCGGCCTGATCACCGTGATCGGTCTGGCGGCCAAGAACGCCATCCTGATCGTGGAGTTCGCGGTGGAGCAGCGTGCGGCGGGCAAGACCCTGCGCGAAGCGACCATCGAGGCCTCGCGCCTGCGTTTCCGCCCGATCCTGATGACCTCCTTCGCCTTCATCCTGGGTGTGGTGCCGATGGCCATCTCCACCGGTGCCGGCGCCAACGCCCGCCACGCCATCGGTACCGGCGTGATCGGCGGCATGGTGTTCGCCACCTTCCTGGGTCTGCTGATGATCCCGGTGTTCTTCATCGTGGTCCGCCGCATGCTGGGCGACAAGCTGGACGAGCCCTCCAAGGAATTCGTCGAGCGTCAGAGCGAAGCCAACGCGGCCCACCGTCCGGATCGTTGATCCGGCGGTGATGCGCTGAAACGAACAGGCCCCGGAGCGATCCGGGGCCTTTTTTTGTACAGCCGGGGTCCACCCCACCACTGCTTTGGCGGGACGGTGCGGGTTTGCGGGGGACGCCGTGAATCCATCCCTGGAGGCTTAGTCGCAGCATCCATGCTGCTCATACCCCCGCAAACCCGCCCCGACCCGCCTTCGATAGTGTGTCGTTGCCGTGGGAAAAGCCGAGGCAACATCAACACCAACGTCAACGGCGTCCTCGTTATGGGTCCATGCGCTGAAGGGGGGCTGGGGATTTATGCGCGGGCCGTTGATCTCCCGTAGCTGCCGACACACTTTCGAAGGGCCGGCGGGTGGGGGGTACGGGACCGTGAAGGCACATGGATGTGCCGCCCGAGCTTAACGGGAGATTTGAGGCGTGTCCCGTACCCCCCACCCGCCGGCCCAACGCCAGGAATGTGGCAGCCAAAGGGTGTTCGCCCAAATGCGTGACGTTGCCGGGCGAAGCCCGGCAACCCAGGGATTGAATGCAATCAAACACCACAAAACAATCGGGGCCCACGAAGGGCCCCGGCTGTGTTCATCGGATCGAGCGGCGCCTCAGCGCAACCCGGTTTCGTTGCGGGCAATGACCAACCGCTGGATCTCCGAGGTGCCCTCGTAGATTTCGGTGATCTTGGCATCACGGAAGTACCGCTCCAGCGGCATTTCCTTGGAGTAGCCCATGCCGCCGTGGATCTGCACGGCCTGGTGGGTGATCCACATCGCCGCTTCGGACGCGGTCAGCTTGGCGATGGCCGCTTCATTGCTGAAGCGCTTGCCCTGGCCCTTCACCCATGCCGCGCGCAGGGTCAGCAGCAGCGCTGCGTCCAGCTTGCACTTCATGTCGGCGATCTTGGCCTGGGTCATCTGGAACGTGCCGATGGCCGCGCCGAACGCCTTGCGGTCCTTCACGTATTCCAGCGTCGCCTCATACGCGGCACGGGCGATGCCGATGGCCTGCGAGGCGATGCCGATGCGGCCGGCGTCGAGCACGCCCATCGCGATCTTGAAGCCTTCGCCTTCCTTGCCCACCACGTCGTCGGCAGCGGCCACGTAGTCCTGGAACTCGATCTCGCAGGTGGCCGAGGCGCGGATGCCGAGCTTCGGCTCGGTCTTGCCGCGGTGGAAGCCAGCCTTGTCCGTGTCGATCATGAAGGCGGTGATGCCACGCGCGCCCTGGTCCGGATCGGTCATGGCGAACAGCACGATGTACTTGGCCACCGGGCCGGAGGTGATCCAGCTCTTCTTGCCGTTGATCACATAGGTGCCATCGGCCTGCTTGACCGCGCGGCAGCGCATGGCAGTGGCGTCCGACCCGGACTGCGGCTCGGTCAGCGCGAACGCGCCGATGGCCTCGCCCTCGGCGATGGCGCGCACGTACTTCTGCTTCTGCGCCTCGCTGCCGTGGGTCAGGATGCCGTTGCAGAACAGCGAGTTGTTGACCGACATGATGGTCGAATGCGCGGCGTCACCGGCGGCGACCTCCACCATCGCCAGTACATACGCAATCGGGTCCATGCCGGCGCCGCCGTACTCGGCGGGCACTTCGATGCCCATCAGACCGTTCTCGCCCAGCAGGCGGATGTTTTCCAGCGGGAACTCGCCGGTGCGATCATGGTGCTCCGCGCTGGGCGCGATTTTTTCCTGCGCGATGCGACGCGCGACGTCCTGCAGCATCAACTGCTCTTCAGTAAAGCTGAAATCCACAACACCCTCCCGGGAACATGGCGAAATGGGCTGCGGAATGCGCAGCCCAAGGTGGGGCGATTGTACCGAGCGGTGCTCGTTTCAGGCTGACTTGACCCCGCACAGGCCAAGGGACGAAAATATCTCTATATCGCGATAGGTAGATATTTATGGATCTCGAGGACTGGTCTGTCCGGCTGAAAGTGTTCGCCGACGCCACCCGCGTGCGCCTGCTGGCGCTGCTGGAACAGGAAGAACTGACCGTGGCCGAGCTGTCGGCCATCACCACGCTCGCGCAGCCGCGCGTGTCCACCCACCTGGCGCGGCTCAAGGAAGCCGGGCTGGTGCGCGACCGGCGTTCGGGCGTGTCGGCGTATTACCGCTTTGACGACGCCGCGCTGGACCCGGCGCAGCGCGCATTGTGGCATGCCCTGAGCACCGGCAGCGACGATCCGCTGCTGCGTCAGGATGCTGAACGGGTGGCCAGTGTGCTGGCCAGCCGCGCCGCAGACCAGAACTGGGCCGACAGCGTGGCCGGCGACATGGAGCGCCACTACTCCCCCGGGCGTACCTGGGAAGCGCTGGCGCGCACCGCGCTGCCGCTGCTGGAAACCGGCGATGTGCTCGATATCGCGTCCGGCGACGGCGTGCTGGCCGAGCTGGTCGCCCCGCATGCCAAGCGCTATGTCTGCATCGACACCAGCGCGCGCGTGGTGGCCGCCGCCAGCGAGCGCCTGCGCCGGCTGGCCAACGTGGAGGTGCGCGAGGGCGACATGCACGCCCTGCCCTTCAAGGACCGCAGTTTTGATCTGGTGGTGCTGATGCACGCCCTGACCTATGCCGCCAAACCGGCCCAGGCCGTGGCCGAGGGCGCGCGCGTGCTGCGCTCCGGCGGCCGCCTGCTGCTGTGCAGCCTGGCGCGGCATGAGCACCGGGCCGCGGTGGATGCCTACGGCCACGTCAACCTGGGTTTCAGCGACAAGGAACTGCGCAAGTTCGTGGAGAAGGCCGGGCTGGTCGTCTCCAGCCTGGAAACAGTGACCCGCGAGAAGCGCCCGCCGCATTTCGAAGTCATTTCGCTGATCGCCAGCAAGCCCTGAGCCCCCACGATGTCCTCCCTGCCCTGGCTGTATCCCGACCGTGTGCACGCGCTTGAACAGGCGCTGGCGCAGCGCATCCTGATCATCGATGGCGCGATGGGCACGATGATCCAGCGCCACGGGCTGGACGAGGACGACTACCGCGGCGAACGCTTCGCCGCGGGCTACGACCACCTGCACGGGGCCGGCTGCGCGCATGGCGACGCGGCGCCGGAAGGCCACGACCTGAAAGGCAACAACGACCTGCTGCTGCTGACCCGGCCGGAGGTGATCGCGGGCATCCACACCGCCTACCTGGAGGCTGGTGCCGACCTGGTCGAGACCAACACGTTCAACGCAACCGCGGTCAGCCAGGCCGACTACCACCTGGAACACCTGGTCTACGAACTCAACAAGGCCGGTGCGCAGGTGGCCCGCGCGTGCTGCGATGCGGTGGCCGCCACCACCCCGGGCAAGCCGCGCTTCGTGATCGGCGTGCTCGGCCCGACCAGCCGCACCGCCTCGATCAGCCCGGACGTCAACGATCCGGGGTTCCGCAACACCAGTTTCGATGCCCTGCGCGAGACCTACCGCGACGCCATCGACGGCCTCATCGACGGCGGCGCCGATACCCTCATGGTGGAAACGATCTTCGACACCCTCAACGCCAAGGCGGCGCTGTACGCCATCGAAGAGGTGTTCGATGCCCGCGGCGGACGGCTGCCGATCATGATCTCCGGCACCATCACCGACGCCTCCGGGCGCACCCTGTCCGGGCAGACCGCCGAGGCCTTCTACGCCTCGGTGGCGCACAGCCGCCCCTTGTCGGTCGGCCTGAACTGCGCGCTCGGCGCCAGCGACATGCGCCCGCACGTGGAGACCCTCGCCACCGTGGCCGACTGCCTGGTCAGCGCGCATCCCAACGCCGGCCTGCCCAATGCCTTCGGCGAGTACGACGAAACCCCCGAGGAAATGGCCACCACCCTGCGCGAGTTCGCCAGCGCCGGCCTGCTCAACCTGGTCGGCGGCTGTTGCGGCACCTCGCCGGCGCATATCCAGGCGATCGCCGAGGCCGTGGCCGACCTGCCGCCGCGTGCCCGCCCATGACCGCGGCCCCCTACACGCGCCTGTCCGGCCTGGAGCCGCTGGTCATCACCCCGGACCTGCTGTTCGTCAACATCGGCGAGCGCACCAACGTCACCGGCAGCGCGCAGTTCCGCAAGCTGGTCAAGGAAGAGCGCTACGAAGAAGCGGTGGACGTGGCGCGCCAGCAGGTCGCCAACGGTGCGCAGATCCTCGACGTCAACATGGACGAGGGCCTGATCGATTCCGAGAAGGCGATGACGCGCTATCTCAACCTGATCATGTCCGAGCCGGACATCGCCCGCATTCCGGTGATGGTCGACTCCTCCAAGTGGAGCGTGATCGAGGCCGGGCTGAAGTGCCTGCAGGGCAAGAGCGTGGTCAACTCGATCTCGCTCAAGGAAGGCCAGGCGCAGTTCGTCGAGCACGCGCGCAAGGTGCTGCGCTACGGCGCCGCCGCGGTGGTGATGGCCTTCGACGAGGACGGCCAGGCCGATACCTGCGCGCGCAAGGTCGAGATCTGCACCCGCGCCTACCGCATCCTGGTTGATGAGGTCGGCTTCCCGCCGCAGGACATCATCTTCGACCCGAACATCTTCGCCGTCGCCACCGGCATCGAAGAGCACGACAACTATGCGGTCGACTTCATCGAAGCCACCCGCATCATCAAGCGCACGCTGCCGCACTGCCATGTGTCCGGCGGCGTCTCCAATGTGTCGTTCTCCTTCCGCGGCAACGAAACGGTCCGCCAGGCGATCCACTCGGTGTTCCTGTACCACGCGATCGCGGCGGGCATGGACATGGGCATCGTCAACGCCGGTGCCATGCCGATCTACGACGAGCTGGACCCGGAACTGCGCGAGCGCGTCGAGGATGTGATCCTCAACCGCCGCCGCGATGGCACCGAGCGCCTGCTGGAGATCGCCGAGCGCTACAAGGGCAGGAAGGGCGAGGTCAAGGGCGAGGACCTGGCCTGGCGCGAGAAGCCGATCGACGCCCGCCTGGCGCATGCGCTGGTGCATGGTCTGGATGCGTGGGTGGAGGCCGATACCGAAGAAGCGCGGATCCGCTCCAGCCGCCCGCTGGATGTGATCGAAGGGCCGCTGATGGATGGCATGAACGTGGTCGGCGACCTGTTCGGTGCCGGCAAGATGTTCCTGCCGCAGGTGGTCAAGTCCGCGCGTGTGATGAAGAAGGCGGTGGCCTACCTGCTGCCCTTCATCGAGGCCGAGAAGGCACGCAGTGGCGACACCGCCAGGAGCAACGGCAAGATCATCATGGCCACGGTCAAGGGCGATGTGCACGACATCGGCAAGAACATCGTCGGCGTGGTCCTGGCCTGCAACAACTTCGAGGTGATCGACCTGGGCGTGATGGTGCCCGCGCAGAAGATCCTCGACGCCGCCCGTGCCGAGAACGCCGACATCATCGGGCTGTCCGGGCTGATCACCCCGTCGCTGGAAGAGATGAGCCACGTGGCGCGCGAAATGGAGCGCCAGGGCTTTACCCTGCCGCTGATGATCGGCGGCGCCACCACCTCGCGCGCGCATACCGCGCTGAAAATCGACCCGCACTACAAGGCGCCCACCATCTGGGTGAAGGATGCCTCGCGTGCGGTGGGCGTGGCCCAGTCGCTGATCTCCAGCGAACTGCGCGACGCCTTCGTCGCCGCCAACGAGGCCGACTACGCCGACATCCGCCTGCGCCACCGCAACCGCGGCGACGCCAAGCGGCTGGTGACCCTGGCCAAGGCGCGCGCGCAGCGTTTCGACGGCGACTGGGCGAGCTACGTGCCGCCTGCCCCGCGCAGGCCCGGCGTGCACGTGCTGGCAGACTACCCGCTGGCCGATCTGGTCGAGGTGATCGACTGGACGCCGTTCTTCCAGGCCTGGGAACTGGCCGGCAAATTCCCGGCGATCCTCACCGACGAGATCGTCGGCACCCAGGCCAGCGAGCTGTACCGCGATGCCCGCGCGATGCTGGACCGCATCGTCGGCGAGAAGTGGCTGACCGCCAAGGCCGTATTCGGCCTGTGGCCAGCCAACAGCGTCGGTGACGACGTGCACCTGACCACCGATGCCGGGCCTGCAGTGCTGCATTTCCTGCGCCAGCAGGTCGACAAGCCGGTGGAACGCCCGGACTTCTGCCTGGCCGATTTCATCGCGCCGGCCGACAGCGGCCGGCAGGACTGGATCGGCGCGTTCGCCGTCACCGCCGGCATCGGCATCGACCCGCATGTGGCCCGCTTCGAGGCCGACCACGACGATTACAACGCGATCCTGCTCAAGGCACTGGCCGACCGTCTCGCCGAGGCGCTGGCCGAGCGCCTGCACCAGCACGTGCGCACCGACTACTGGGGCTACCAGCCCGACGAGCAGCTGGACAACGAGTCGTTGATCGCCGAGAAGTACAGCGGCATCCGCCCGGCACCAGGCTATCCGGCCTGCCCGGAGCACAGCGAGAAAGCCACCCTGTTCCGCCTGCTCGACGCCGAACGCACTGCCGACATGCAGCTCACCGAGAGTTTCGCCATGCTGCCGACCGCGGCGGTATCGGGCTACTACTTCAGCCACCCGCAGAGCCAGTACTTCGTGGTCGGGCGGGTGAGCCGCGAGCAGGTGGTGGACTACGCCAAACGCAAGGGCGTGGACCGCGCGCAGGCCGAGCGCTGGCTGGCCTCGAACCTCGACTACGATCCGGAATGATCCGGAACCGGGCAACGGCGGCGCGGCAGCGTTCATAATGTGCCGATAGGCACCCGCCGTGGGCGGGTGCGCGCCCATCGAGATGCCGCATGACCGCCCCCACCCGCGACGCCGTTCCGGTCGTCCGCCTGTCGTCCTTTTACCTGTTCTATTACGCTGCCCTGGGCGCGTTCACCCCGTACTGGTCGCTGTTCCTGACCGCGCGCGGGATGAGCGTGACGGCGATCAGCGTGATGATGGGCATCTGGTATGCCACGCGCATCGTGGCGCCCACGACCTGGACCTCGATCGCCGCCGCGTCACCCCACCCGATCCGCTGGTTGCGGGTGGGCGGCGTGCTGACGCTGATCACCTTCTGCGCGTTCCTGCTGCCCCTGCCCGAGCCGTGGATGTATCCGGCGATGGTGGTGTTCTGCTTCTTCTACAACGCGGTGATGCCGCAGTTCGAGTCGATTACCCTCACCCACCTTGGCAGTGACAGCCATCGCTACGGGTTGATCCGGGTGTGGGGCTCGCTCGGATTCATTGCCGTGGTGATGGGATTTGGCTGGTTGATCGACGACAACGGCGGCCCCGGCAATGCGCACCTGCTGCCGTGGATGATGCTGCCCCTGTTCGCGCTGCTGGTGGTGTCGGCGTTCGCCAACACTTACGCGCGCGATGTCCATCGCGCCAACGGCGATGCCAGCGGCTTCTGGCAGATCGTGCGCAAGCCACAGGTACTGGCGTTCTTTGTGGCCGCCTTCATGGAGCAGCTGTCGTTCGGCCCGTATTACACGTTCTTCTCGGTGTACATGGACCACCACGGCTACGCGACCTCCACGCTGGGGCTGCTGTGGACGGTCGGGGTGGTGTTCGAGGTGGGCGTGTTTTTCACCATCGGCCGCTTTTTCCGCCGCTTCGACGCCAGCTGGATGCTGCTGATCGCACTGGTCAGCTCCACGCTGCGCTGGGCGGCGACCGCGCTGTACCCGGATAACCTGCCGGTGATGCTGGTGGCGCAGAGCGCGCACGCCCTTGGATTCGCCGCGTTCTTCGCCGCGGCGATGCAGATGCTGGCAACGTACTTCCCCGGCCGGCTCAACGGCCACGGCCAGGGCCTGCTGTATGGCTTCTCGTCGGGGGTGGGCGGCGTGCTGGGCGCACTCATCGCCGGCCAGCTGTGGACCATCGACCAGGGACGTACCGCGTTCCTGGCGGGCAGCGGCTTCGCCCTGGCGGGCGCACTGCTGTGCTTCTTCGCGATCAGCCTGCCGCTGCTGCGCGCCTCGCGCCGGCGTCACGCCGCGTAAGGGCGGCAGCACGACCCGCGGTCGTGCTGCCCCACCCCGTCACCACACCAGGTCGTCAGGCACCTGGTAGGCCGGGTCCGCGTACGGGTCTTCTTCCACGGTGGCATTGGGGTCCACCCGCAGCGCCACCGACGGGGCGAACACCGCTTCGGCTTCGTCGAGCACCGCCGAGGTGACCAGCAGGTAGCGGCCGTTCTGCTGCAGCACACCGAGCTCACCGGCGTTGAGCGCCTTGAGCTGGTCGGCGGTGACATAGATGCGCTTGATCTTGCCGCCATACGGGAAGTGGCGGGCGATATCCGCCGCCTCGGCGTTCAGCCCCTTGCCTTCCAGCAGCACGTCGAGCTTGGCCTTGGCCTCGCGGCGCAGGCGCGCCTCTTCCTGCTTCAGGCGCTCGGCCTCGATGCGGTCGTCTTTTTCCTTCTGCGCACGGATCGCATACGCCTTGGCGAGGTCGATGTCCTCGCGGGTGCGCGGTGCGCCGTTGCCGCCCTGCGGCGGACGGCCACCGGGCGCGCGGCCCTTGCCCTGCGGACGGCGGTCGCCGTCGCGCGCGGGGCGCTGGCCTTCGCCGGGCTTGCCGGCAGGACGAGCGCCCTGCGGACGGTTGCCCGGGCGGCCATCGCGGCGCGCCTCCGGCTTCCGGTCCGGCTTGCGCTCGGCGGTACGTTCGGGTTTGGGCGCGGCTTTGAAGCCCAGGCCCAGCAGCTGGTCGCGGAGGGTATCGCTCATGACGTCAGATCAGTAGTGCGGGGGCGGCGGCTCTTCGGCCGAGTCGGAATACAACGCATTGCGCACCTTGCCAAGGTCTTCCAGCAGGATCCGTGTCAGGTCGGCGTTGCGGCTGCCTTCCATGCGCGCATCGGCGAGGGCTTCGCTCAGCTCGGCCAGGGCGTGTTCCTGGAAGGACACACGCATTTCCAGTTCAACCAAGCGGGCTTCGAGCGCCTGTTCGCGCTCGGAGGGTGTGGAATCATGCATGCAGCGAACGTCCCCGGCCAATGCCGTAATAAGCCAGGCCCGCCGCTTCGATTTCCTGCGGGTCGTACAGATTGCGGCCGTCGAAAACGACCGCGTCCTTGAGGGTGTCGCGCAGGCGGGTGAAATCCGGGCTGCGGAACTGCTTCCACTCGGTCACCACCACCAGCGCGTCGGCGCCGTCCAGGGCGTCGTAGGCGTTGTCACAGAACACCAGGTCGTCGCGCTCGCCAAAAATGCGGCGTGCCTCGTCGGTGGCTTCCGGATCGTAGGCGCGCACGGTGGCGCCGCCTTCCCACAACTGGGCCAGCAGGCGGCGGCTGGAGGCTTCGCGCATGTCGTCGGTGTTGGGCTTGAAGGCCAGGCCCCACACCGCGAACGTACGGCCACGCACGCCTTCGTCCTCGCCACGGTCGTAGTGGCGCTGGATCAGGGTGAAAAGATGGCCCTTCTGGGCATCGTTGACCGCTTCAACCGCGTTGAGCAGCTTGGGCTCGTGGCCGTGCTGCTGCGCGGTACGCGCCAGCGCCTGCACGTCCTTGGGGAAGCAGGAGCCGCCATAGCCGGCACCGGGATAGATGAAGTGCCAGCCGATACGCGGGTCCGAACCGATGCCCTGGCGGACCTGCTCGATGTCGGCACCGACCTTTTCGGCGATGTTGGCGATTTCGTTCATGAACGAAATCTTGGTGGCCAGCATGGCGTTGGCCGCGTACTTGGTCAGCTCGGCCGACCGCACGTCCATTTCCACCACGCGGTCGTGGTTGCGGTTGAACGGGGCATACAGGCGGCGCATCAGCGCCACCGCGTCGGGGTTGGCCGCACCCACCACGATGCGGTCCGGCCGCATGCAGTCGGCGACGGCGTCGCCCTCCTTGAGGAATTCGGGGTTGGAGACCACGTCGAAGGCGATCTCCTGCCCACGCGCGGCCAGTGCGGCGGCAATCGTCGCGCGCACTTTGTCGGCCGTGCCTACCGGCACGGTCGACTTGTTGACCACCACGGTCGGCACGGTCATGTGCCGGCCGATGGTGTCGGCCACCGCCAGTACGTACTGCAGGTCGGCGCTGCCGTCCTCGTCGGGCGGCGTGCCCACGGCGATGAAGATCACCTGGCCGTGCGCGATCGCAGTGGCCGCGTCGGTAGTGAAGGTCAACCGCGACGCGGCGTGGTTGGCCTTCACCATCGGCTCGAGGCCGGGTTCGTAGATCGGGATGACGCCCCGGTTCAGGCCGTCGACCTTGGCCTGGTCGATATCCACGCAGACCACCTGGTGGCCGACGTCGGCCAGACAGGTACCGGTGACCAGACCGACATAGCCGGTGCCGAAAATCGCAACACGCATGACCGGGGAGACTCCAGAGTCGATTACGGAAGAACGTTCAGCAGCTCGACGTCGAACGTCAGCGTCGCGTTCGGGCCGATCGGGCCACCCGGGGTGCCCTGCTCGCCGTAGGCCAGCTCACCGGGAATCCAGAAGCGGTACTTGGCGCCGGTCGGCATCAGCGAAACGCCTTCGGACCAGCCCTTGATGACCTGGTCCAGGCCGAACTCGACCGGCTGGCCACGGCTGTAGCTGCTGTCGAACACGGTGCCGTCGAGCAGCTTGCCTTCGTAGTTGACGCGGACCTTGCTGGTCGGCATCGGACGATCGCCGCTGCCCGGACGCAGCACCTGGTACTGCAGGCCCGACGCGGTGGTGACCACGCCCGGCACGGTCTTGTTCTTGGCCATGAAGGCGTTGCCTTCGGTGCGGTTGGTGCCGGCCTGGGCGGCGGCCTTGGCCTGGCCCTCGGCCTGCTTGGCGGCCATGAAGCCTTCCAGCGTGGACTTCGCCTGCTCGGCGGTCATCTTCGGGGTGCCGTTGGCGAAGGTGGTGCCGATCGCGTCAAACAGCGCGTCCATGTCCACTTCGTCCTTCAGCTGCGCCAGCGACGGGCCAACGGCATAGCTGCCCAGCATCAGGCCGACCTTTTCGCGGTCCACCTTCGGCGGCGGCGTGCCCGGGGCCACGCCCGGCACCGGCTGGCCGCTCTTGGCCATCACGGCCTGGCGCAGGGCGGCGTCGGTCTTCTGCGCCTCTTCCTGGCTGATCAGCGGCGGCTTGCCTTCAAAGGCGTTGGTGACGCCACGACGCAGCGCGGCCAGGTCGATCTCGCTGGAAATCGGAGCGAACGAGTTGGCCACATCGATACCGATGGCGTAGCCGAGCTTTTCCCGTTGGGAGTTCAAAGCGGAAGTCTCCTTGGCAGCCGCACGCGCGGCCGGTTGTTGCGACATCACGGTACCGGTGGCACCCATCGCCAGAATCAGAACCGACGCCGCGGCGCCGCGCATTCCCATCTTCATTCGCTGCATTCCTGGAAGTGACTGGACGCCGACGTCGGCGCGAAACGCCCATTGTCGCACGCATGTACGAGATGTCGAGGCACTCAGCGTGCCGGCTTGCCTGCCGACAGCTCGCGTTCGATCGCCGCCACCAGCGCTGCATCGTCCGGCTTGACCTTGCTGGGGAACTGCGCAACCACCCGCCCATCGCGCGCGATCAGGTACTTGTGGAAATTCCAGCCCGGAGCGACGCCGGTGGCCTGGGTCAGGCGCTGGTACAGCGGGGTCGCCCCGGCGCCGGTGACCTGCACCTTCTGGAACATGGGGAACTTGACGCCGTAGGTCAGCGTGCAGAACTCCTGGATCTGGGCCTCATCGCCCGGCTCCTGGCCCTTGAAATCGTTGGACGGGAAGCCGAGCACCGAGAAGCCGCGCGCGGCGTACTTCTTCTGCAGCGCTTCCAGGCCTTCGTACTGCGGCGTGAACCCGCACTTGCTGGCGGTATTGACCACCAGCAGCACCTTGCCGCCGTACTGCTGCTGCAGGTTGACCTCTCCCTTGCCGGCCAGCGGGCGGTAGCTGAGATCCAGCAGGCCGGCGGCAGGTGCTGCCACGGCGCCGACCGCCAGGCCCAGCAGCAGGGTCGCGGCGGCCCAGCCGCGGGCGCGGGTGCCGGGGCGGCGGACGGATGACAACAAGCGGGCGTGCAGCATCGAACACTCCAGAAGCATGGGAACCAGCGGAAAGGCGCCGTCCGGCGCACGCAGCGCAGGCCCGGCAGGGCATCGGCCGCACTATATCACCGGGGTTTTCAGCGCCGCGTGGCGGCCGCGCCGGGCGCGCTCCCCCGGTCACCTTGCCGTTTCTGGCGGTCGAACCGGCACCTCGTCAACCGTGTCGGAATTTACTGAATAGGCGTTAGCCTTGTCTTTTCATTGACATGACTGAACCCACCCCGCGCCCGAACGGCCCTACGCTCGGCACACTACCTGATACCAATCAACAACTTAGGGATGACAATCGTCTTTCAGCCTGACCGTGCCATCAGTTGGGGGTTTCCCCGTATTGATCTTCGGCGTGCCGGTGTTATAGTTGCATACAACACCAGTCACCTGAGACAGGGGAAGCCCATGAACCGCATGCGCCACCACACCGCCAAAACCCTCACGGCCGCCTCCGCGCTGCTGCTGCTGGGCTGGTTCGGTACCCCCGCCTCGGATGACGCCGGCAGTTCCGCCGGTTCCGGTGCGTTTGCAGGCCCGCAGGACGCAGGTGTCATCGAGGCAGGGAATGCCGACGGCGCCCCCCGCCCCCCCCGCCGGCTGCACAGCTCCCTGTCCATGCCTTACTTCTCATTCGCACAGTCGCTGAACCCACGGAGCTGACCATGAGCGATATTCAATGGAGCGATGGCGCTCCGATCTACCGTCAGCTGAAGGAACGCGTCATCGCCATGATGCTCGACGGCATCATCAAGCCCGGCGATGCTCTGCCCTCGGTCCGGCAGGTCGCCGCCGAGTACCAGCTCAACCCCATCACCGTCTCGCGCGCTTACCAGGAACTGGCTGATGAAGGCCTGGTGGAGAAGCGCCGCGGCCTGGGTATGTTCATGACCGAGGAAGCGGCCACGCAGCTGCGCAGCAGCGAGCGCGACCGGTTCCTCAACGAAGAATGGCCATTGGTGCTCGAGCGCATCCAGCGCCTGGGCCTGAACCTCGACGATCTGCTGCCCCAGGGGAAATCCTCATGAATGCCGTTGCAAGTGATGTCGTCATCTCCGCACGTGGCCTGCGCAAGGCGTACAAGCAGACGCTCGCGCTGGACAACACCAGCTTCTCCATCGCGCCGGGCCGCATCACCGGCCTGATCGGCCCCAATGGCGCCGGCAAGACCACGGTGCTCAAGGCGCTGCTGGGCCTGACCGATGTCGAGGGCGACCTGCAGGTCCTGGGCATGGACCCGCGGACGCAGCGCAACGCGCTGATGAACGACATCTGCTTCATCGCCGACGTCGCGGTGCTGCCGCGCTGGCTGAAGGTGCGCGAGGCGATCGACTTCGTGGCCGGGGTGCACCCGCGCTTCGACCGCGCCCGCTGCGAACGCTTCCTGGCCAGCACCAAGCTGCAGCCCAAGCAGCGCGTGCGCGAGCTGTCCAAGGGCATGATCGTGCAGCTGCACCTGGCCTTGGTGATGGCCATCGATGCCAAGGTGCTGGTGCTGGACGAGCCGACCCTGGGCCTGGACATCCTGTACCGCAAGGAGTTCTACCAGCGCCTGCTGGAAGACTACTTCGACGAGCAGAAGACCATCATCGTGACCACCCACCAGGTCGAAGAGATCGAACACATCCTCACCGATGTGATGTTCATCCGCGACGGCCGCATCGTGCTGACCACCGATATGGAAGACATCGGCGACCGCTACACCGAACTGCTGGCGTCGGCCGACACGGTGGAACTGGCCCGCGCGCTGAAGCCGATCGATGAACGCGCCCTGCCGTTCGGCAAGACCGTCCTGCTGTTCGATGGCGTGCCGCGCGACCAGCTCACCACGCTTGGCGAGATCCGCAGCCCGGGGCTGGCGGACCTGTTCGTGGCCATCATGAAGGGAACCTACGCATGAACACCGTCCACTACCACCCGATCAGCAAAGCCAGCACGTTCAAGTGGATGCTCAAGCGCGAGTACTGGGAGAACCGTGGCGGGTTCCTGTACGCGCCGTTCATTGCCGGCGGCATCTCGCTGCTGATGAGCCTGCTCGGCATCCTGTTTGGCCTGTTTGCCCTGCACCGCGCCGCCAAGAGCGGCGGCCTGCTGGTCGACAACAAGAGCGTCAGCATCAACGGCCTGGACCTGAACATGCTGACCGGCCAGCTCGACGCCAAGGACATGGCCGACCTGGCCAACGCGCTCGACCTGACCCTGCTGCTCAGCTCCGGCTGGCCGTTCGTGGTGCTCACCTTCGTGGTGTTCTTCTACTGCCTGGGTGCGCTGTACGACGACCGCCGCGACCGCAGCATCCTGTTCTGGAAGTCGCTGCCGCTGTCGGACACCCAGACCGTCCTGGCCAAGGCCACCAGCGCGCTGGTGATCGCTCCGCTGATCGCGGTGGTCGCCGCCCTCGTCACGATGTTCGGCTTCCTGGCGATCATCTCGGTGGTCGCACTGGCCCACGGCGGTGACCCGATGACGCTGATCTGGGGACCGGCCAGCCCGCTGTCGATCATCATGGGCTACATCGCCCGCCTGCCGGTGTACCTGCTGTGGGCGCTGCCGACCGTGGGCTGGCTGCTGATGTGCTCGGCCTGGGCCAAGTCCAAGCCGTTCCTGTGGGCGGTGATGCTGCCGCTGTTCGCCGGCATCGTGGTCAGCAGCACCAACCTGATGTCCGCCTTCGGCCTGACCAGCGGCTGGTTCTGGGGCCACATCGTCGGGCGCCTGCTGCTGGGCACCTTCCCCGGCGTGGATGCCGCCTACAACGCGCAGGGCCGGATCACCGGTTCGGACCAGCTGGTGAGCATGCTGTCGCCTGCGCAGCACCTGTCCACGCTGCAGCAACCGGAACTGTGGATCGGCGCGGCCGTCGGTATCGTGTTCCTGATCGTCGCCATCCGCCTGCGCCGCTGCGCCGGTGAAATCTGACTCTGCCCTGTCGAGGACCGTCCCATGCTGCGTACCCTTGCCGTTGCTTCCCTGCTGTTGCTGCCCCTGACCGCGCTGGCCGACACGCCGCAGTGCAAGTTCAATGCACCGCGCGATCTGACGCTGGACCTGGCCGGCGCCAAGGCAGTGGTGTTCGAGGTCAACCAGCATGATCTGGTGCTGACCGCCGGCACCGGCCCGGCCCAGCTCAGTGGCCGCGCCTGTGCGTCCGACCAGGACCAGCTGCGCGATCTGACCCTGACCCAGCAGAAATCCGGCGACAAGCTGGTGGTGCGGCTGCAGCGCGAACGGCGCGCGGGCCTGTCGCTGGGGGGCGACCGCTACGCCTACCTGGATCTGCGCGGCAGCGTGCCGGACACCGTGCTGGTGCAGTTCAAGGTGGGCTCCGGCGATGCCAGCGGCACCGGCCTGCATTCGGCCAGCGCCGATGTCGGCTCGGGCGATGTGGCGCTGAAGGACATCAAGGGACTGGTCACCGCGGCGGTCGGTTCGGGCGGCATCAAGCTCGACGGCGCCGGCTCGCTCAACCTGCTCAACCTCGGTTCGGGTGACTTCAAGGGCCGCAACGTGCGCGGCACCGCCAAGGTCGGCAATGTCGGCTCCGGCGATGTCGAGCTGGACGGCATCGGCGGCGACGTCGAGATCGGCGTGCTTGGCTCCGGCGACATCAAGGCACGCCAGGTCAAGGGCAACGCCCGGGTGGGCACCGTGGGCTCCGGCGACGTGGAGCTGCGCGACGTCGGCGGCAGCGTCAGCGTGGACCGGCATGGCTCCGGCGACATCACCGTCCGTGATGTCCGCGGCGATCTGACCGTGAACCACAGCGGCAGCGGCGATGTCCGCCACAGCGGCATCGGCGGTCGCATCACCCTGCCCCGCAGCAAGTAAGCCCTTCCCTTTCCAACGACGGAATCGCGCACATGAACACCCGACTGCTGCTGCCCGCGCTGCTGCTGTGCCTGCCTCTGGCGGCCTGCGGCAATCACGACAAGAACAAGGCCGCCGCCGAGCTGGACTCGGCATCCATCGGCCAGAAGGTGCAGGAAGCCACCGACAAGGCGCGCAGGGAGATCGCGCAGGGCAACATCTCCGTGTCCGACGGCAACAACATCAAGGCCGAGATCACCCCGCAGGGCGATTTCCTGGTCAACGGCGAGAAGGTGCCGCTGGACGCCTCCCAGCGCGCGCTGATGCTGGACTACCGCAAGCAGGTGGAAGCCCTTGCCGGTGCCGGCATGGATATCGGCGTGGCCGGCGCCGGGCTGGGCGTGAAGGCGGCCAGCGAGGCACTGAAGGGCATCTTCTCCGGCGACACCCAGGGCATCGAGGAACGCGTCAACGCCGAAGCGGCCAAGATCGAGGCCGAGGCGAAGAAGCTGTGCGGGCTGCTGCCGGGCATGATGGCCCGCCAGCAGGCGCTGGCGGCTGCGGTGCCCGCCTTCAAACCGTACGCCACGATGGACCAGACCGACATCGACGACTGCGGCAAGTAAGCGGCCCAGGGGGGGGGGGGGGGGGGGGAAGGAAAAACACCCAAACGACAGGAGAGAGGAAACCAAAAGCCCCCCCCC